>CANRCH010000032.1 GCA_947629065.1 uncultured Aliarcobacter sp. | reverse complement strand
AGTAGATATTTGTTTGTATCACCTAATTTTATAGTTGAATCAACACTAAACATATAGTTTACTAATGAACTATCTAAAAATGGAGTGTGAACTTGTAAAGAGTGTTTATTTGAAACTTGATGAACTTTTGATAATAGTGAATCTCCAAGCCATATTTTTAAATCAATATAACTCATCCAATCAATACAGTCTTGTTTTGGATTTTCTAGTTTAAATGATGGAACTTTATTAAAAAGTCTTCTTTTTTGCATATCATTAAAAACCTCTCCAAATGAGTTATATATATTTTGTTTTTTTACAACTCTTCTTAAATATTCACTCTCTTTTGTATTGTTTTGTAGTGCAATAACAATTTCATCTAAGAACTCTCTTTGATCAGTTTGTAAAGTCTTTTCAAAATCATAGTAGCTTTTAAACTTTGCATAGCTTTCATATCCTAAAAATATCTCATCACTTCCTTCTCCTGAAATCAAATCTTTTATTCCAAGCGATGATATTTTTTCAAACAATATATTTAAAGATATACTAGCACTATCACCGTGAGGTTCATCAAAAAAATCTATCATCTCATAAAATGATGAGATAAAATCATTTTTTGAAACTACAATTTCATGATGATTTGATTTTATATCTTTTGCAACAATATTTGCAAAATCTAGTTCGCAATAGTTTTTATATTCACTATATCCAAGTGAAAAAGTATTGATTTTTTTGCCACTTATTTTAGTATATAAAGTAGCAAGTAATGAACTATCAATTCCACCACTTAAAAGGCAAGAAACAGTGCTAAAACCTCTTTTCTCTATTGAAGTATATAAAAGTTCTTCAATATCTTTTAAAGCCTTTTTTTCATCTTTAATTGCTTTGTAGGTATTGATTTTATAATATTTTTTGATTAGTGTTTGATTGTTTTTATAGATTAAATATGAAGAGTTTTCAAGTTTTTTGATATTTGTATAAAAAGAGTCTTCACCAAAAGATACAAAATATTGCATATATTTACTAAGTGCAACTTTGTTTAAAGATGGTTTTTTTACAAGATTTTCTAAAATAGTTTTTTGATTTATCGAGAAATAAAAATTGTTTTCAATTATAGAATAAAATAAAGGAACATTCCCATACCTATCTCTTGCACAAAAATATAGATTTTGTTTTTTATCATATATGCAAAAAGAAAAAACTCCTTCTAGTATTTTTAAAAAATCAAAGGAGTATTTTTGATACAAAGCTAAAAGTAGTTCAAACTCATTTTTAATTTTTGAATCTAAATTTTGATTTGATTTAATATCTTCAGTATTATATATTTTTCCATAAAAACTAATCTCTATTTCAAAATATGTGAAATCTATTTTTTGCATATTATTTATCTAATTAAAAAACATATTCATAATCTCTATATAAAAATATAGGAGCAGAACAAAAATAACACTTGAAACCAAAATTGTAGCTGCAACTGCTGTTGGTTTTACATTGTATAAAACTGAGAAGTTTACATTATTTACTGCAAGTGGCATAAATAGTTCCATAAATAAAATTCCTGCAACCATTGGGCTAAAACTTGTAAAATTTACAATTATAATAATAGCAATAATAGGAAGCAAAATATGCTTCACAAAACTAATATGTAAGCTTAATCTCCAAGGCATAGTTTTTACTTCCACACTATATAAATATACTCCAAAAATAAAAAGCTGAATTACAAGAGAGGTATATGCACCCATCTCAAGAGCTGGATAGATATGTTTATTTATAGGTATTTCATAATAGTTTAAAAGTAGGGCAAAAACAGCAAACCAAATTACAGGAATTCTAAATATTGCTTTAACTGATTCAAGAAATGCAAACTTCTCTCTAGCAAAAAAATATACGCTAATAGTGTACATAAAAAAGATATTTGCAATATTTATTATACTTGTATATGGAACACTTTCCACTCCAAAAAGTGCAATTCCAAGTGGTATTCCTAGATTTCCAGTATTTCCTATAAGTGCAGTTGCTAAAAATATTGTATTATCACTTTTATCTTTGAAAATAGCTTTTGAATAAATTAGCATTATAAATAAAGATACAAACATAGATAAAAGAAAAAATAGGGGACTTAAAACAAATTCATAATTTATTGGAGCTTTTGTTAAACCCCAAACTATTAAAAGTGGTTGGAAAAAGTAAAGAGATATTAAAACTAAAGTTTTTTCATCTATTTGGGATTTGAATGTTCGTTTTGCGAAAAATCCCAAAAAGATAAAAAAATAGATAAATAGTAAAGAATAAAAAGCTTCTATTTTTTAATCCTTGATTTTGGGAATTGTAGCAATTTAAATTGCTACAATTCCTTTTATCATATAATAAATCCCAGCTGCTAGTAATGCAGATGCAGGAACAGTAATAACCCAAGCTGCAACAATTTTCTTTACAGCATCTCTTTTTACATATTTTGCACCTTTTGCATCTTTAAAATCTTTTTTCTCTTGTTTTACTTGAGCTTCAATTTCATCAATAGCTTTAAAAGTTTCAACAATTTTTATATAAATTGCTTTTGATTTATCTTTAATTGCTTCAAGTTTTACTAAATCTTTTTGTAGATTTTCAAGCTCTTTTTTATGTTTTTTGAATTTTTCTCTAATATCTTGGAAATGATTTTTTTCAGTCATATCAAGAGCTTCTCTTAAGAATCCAACTCCAAAAACCCCACCAATAGCAATATGAGTTGAAGAAACAGGAAGTCCCATTTGACTAGCAACAATAACTGTTACAGCCGTTGCCATTGCAACTGAAAAAGCTCTCATTTGATCAAGTTCTGTAATTTCACTACCAACAGTTTTTATAAGTCTTGGACCATATAATACCAATCCAATTACAATTCCTATAGCTCCAACAACCATAATCCATAATGGAACAGTTGCATTTATGCTTCCACCACCATTTACTATTGCATCATTAATAGCAGCAAGTGGTCCAATAGCATTTGAAACATCATTTGCACCATGAGCAAATGATAGTAAGGCAGCACCAAAAATAAGTGCAGGTGTAAATAATTTATTTACACTAGATCTATCATTTGATAAGTTTGATAAATTTTTATCTATATGTTGTTTAGTTAAAAAATATGCAGCAATAGCAAATAAAATACTAATTCCTGAAGCAAATAAGAAACTAACATTAAATAATTGCTTTAAACCTTTTAAAATCAGATAAGTAGAAAAAGCCCAAGTCATAACAGCTATTAAATATGGAACAAATTTTTGTGCTTGTTCTAGCATATTCTCTTTATAAACAATTTGTTTTTTTATGAAATACAAGAAACCTGCAGCAACAATACCACCAAGCAAAGGTGATATTACCCAAGAAGATGCAATCTCTGCTAAACTACCCCAGTTTAATATTGAAAATCCAGCACTTGCAATTCCAGCTCCCATAACTCCACCAACAATTGCATGAGTAGTTGAAACAGGTGCTCCAATAGATGTAGCAAAATTTAACCAAACAGCACCTGCAAGAAGTCCAGCTGTCATAGCCCAAATAAATGAATTTTTATCTGTAATTAATGAAGGATCAATAATTCCACTTTTAATAGTATTAACAACATCCCCACCTGCAATAATAGCTCCAGCACTTTCAAATATAGCTGCTATTATAATTGCTCCTGTTAGAGTTAAAGCTCTTGCACCAACTGCTGGTCCAACATTGTTTGCAACATCATTTGCCCCAATATTTAAAGCCATGTAAGCGCCAAAAATAGCACCAATTATTAAAAAAGTATTATCGGGTACTTTACCGTGAGAAGAGTATGTCCAAAGAAAAACTGCTAGTAGAAATAGCAAAGATAGAGTTAGTTTTGCGAAACTCGAAAGAGTTTTCTCGGTGGCATTTTCAATAGTTTTTATGGTCTTCATGTCCATAGTGTTTTTTCCTTATTTTTGTAATAATAGAATTATAAACGATGGATTATTCATTTAAGATTAAAAAATAATTTTTAGCAATAAAAAAAGGTAAGCAATTATTGCTTACCTTTTAAATAATAAGATTTTATTATTAATCTCTACTTCTATTTCTACTAGCTCTTGGCTGTTTATCATTTCCTCTTGTTCTTGATGAAGATGAATCTCTTCTTCTTGAACCTGATGAGTTATTTCTATCTCCATAAGAAGAAGATCTATTTCTACTTCCACTTCTTCCACCTCTACCATTTCTTGATCTTCTATCATCTTCTCGACCTGGTTTACTTAACGATTCTAAAAGTTTTTTAATATCAATTTCGCTTTTACCAATATTATTGTTTCCTTTTACATAAGTTGTAGAAGCAATAATTGAAGCTAATTTAAACGCTATTGTAGAGATATCAAACTCTTCTTTTAAATCTTCAACAATTTTAATTGCATAATCTTTAACTTCTTGCTCAATAATATTTTGTTTTAGTTCATCGATTTTTTTGTTTTTAACTGTATCAATATTTGGAATAACTTGAGATTCTAGTTTAGACCCAATATCTTTTTGAATTCTTTGAAGAGTTCTAAACTCATGCGGAGTTACAATTGAAATTGCCATTCCATCTTTTCCAGCTCGTCCTGTTCTTCCAATTCTATGTACATAAGATTCACTATCAAATGGTAAGTGGTAGTTAAATACGTGTGTAACATCATTTACATCAAGTCCACGTGCTGCAACATCAGTTGCAATTAGGATTTCAAGTTTTGAAGATTTAAATGCTCTTATAGCTTCTTCTCTTTGTTTTTGTTCCATATCACCGTGTAATGATTTAGCCATAAAACCTTGAGATAATAAAAATGTAGATAATCTATCAACATCTTTTTTTGTTCTACAAAATATAATAGATTTTTTTGGATTTTTATAATCAAAAA
This sequence comes from uncultured Aliarcobacter sp., assembly GCA_947629065.1. Classification (GTDB taxonomy): domain Bacteria; phylum Campylobacterota; class Campylobacteria; order Campylobacterales; family Arcobacteraceae; genus Aliarcobacter. The sequence continues at coordinate 9,745 of CANRCH010000032.1, read as the reverse complement.
GTCTGATTAATGCATCATCTCTTTCTCTTTCATCAACTACATAAAATGTTTGAGTAATATTTTTGTTTGTTACATCAGCTTGAGTAACTGTTACAAACTCTGGCTCATTTAAAATATTTTTTGCTAAGTTTTTAATAGCTGTTGGCATTGTTGCTGAAAATAGTAGAGTTTGTCTCTCTTTTGGTAGATGAGTAAAAATCTCTTTAATATCATCTAAGAATCCCATATCAAGCATCTCATCTGCTTCATCTAAAATTACAAATTTTGGTTCAATTTCTATTTGATTGTTTCTTAATAAATCAAGAAGTCTTCCAGGAGTTGCAACAATAACACTTGCACTTTGGATTAGTTTGATTTGTCTTGCGTAGGCTTGTCCACCATAAACAGTTGCAGTATTTATATTTAATAATTTTCCAAATCTGTAAATTTCATCACTTACTTGCATTGCAAGTTCTCTTGTTGGAACTATGATTAATGCTTCTGCATTTTTACCATCTAGCATATTTAACATTGGTAACCCAAATGCTGCTGTTTTTCCTGTTCCTGTGTGTGCTTGTCCTACAATATCTTTTTTCGCTAAGATATGTGGAATCGCTTCTTTTTGAATTGGGCTTGGTTCTTTGAATCCTGCCTCTAAAATCGCTTTTTCTAAGTTTTCTTTAAAATTAAAATCTTTAAAAGTCACTATTCTTCCTTAAGTATATATTCTAAATATACACTCTTATATTAAAAAAACCTTCCTATAGTGTGGATAATCAAATAATAAAAATTATGTAAGTTTGTAAGTTCTAAATTACTAAATCTTAAAAAAGATAGGCATATAAATGTGTATAAATGTGGCGGAGTATATCTAAAAAATAATTAATTTTTGCTTATTGGAACTAAGAACTTGTTTTTAGCAGAATTTTAGCTTTTTTGCTAAAATCGAAGACCTTAGTTCCAGTTCTTTTCGGAACTAAGAACTTGTTCTTAGCAGAATTTTAGCTTTTCTTTAGTTTTTATGCTAAGGTCAAAGACCTTAGCTCCTTAAATACTATCAAGACCTTTATAATCTTCTAAATATTTTGTGTCGTAGTTATTTGATTTAAAATCTTCATTTTCCATCATTTTTTTGTGGAATGGAATATTTGTTTTAATCCCTTCTACTTCAAACTCACTTAAAGCTCTTTTCATAATATTAATAGCTTTTTCTCTATCTCTTCCCCAAACAATTAGTTTTCCAATCATTGAGTCATAGTGAGGTGGTACAATATAGTTTGTATAGATATGTGAATCAACTCTTACATTTCTTCCACCTGGAACCATCCATTGTGTGATTTTCCCTGGACTTGGTAAAAATGTATTTGGGTCTTCTGCTGTAATTCTACACTCAATTGCGTGACCTCTAAATTTAATTGTATCTTGAGCAGGAAGTTCTTCACCTTCAGCTACTTTGATCATCCATTCAACAATATCAATTCCAGATACCATTTCAGAAACTGGATGTTCAACTTGAAGTCTTGTATTCATCTCCATAAAGTATACATTTTGTTGATCATCTGCTAAAAATTCAAAAGTTCCAGCACCCTCATATTTTAAATATTTTGTAGCTTTTACTGCAGTTTCAAGAAGTTTTGCTCTTGTATCTTCATTTAATAAAATTGCAGGTGACTCTTCAATCACTTTTTGGTGTCTTCTTTGTAGTGAACAATCTCTTTCACCTACATGAATAGCATTTCCGTGACTATCTCCAATTACTTGAACCTCAATATGTCTTGGGTTATTTATAAATCTTTCAAGATACATAGTTCCATCACCAAAAGCTGCAAGTGCTTCACTTGAAGCTGCAAGGTATTGTTGCTCAAAATCTTTCTCTTCTTTGATTAATCTCATACCTCTACCACCACCACCAGAAGCGGCTTTTGCCATAATTGGATAACCTATTTCTTTAGCAACTCTTTTACCTTCTTCAATAGTTCTTACAGCACCTTTACTTCCAGGAACAACAGGAACTCCAGCTTTTATCATCTCTTCTTTTGCTTTTGATTTATCAGCCATTTTTTCCATTACTTCTGAAGATGGTCCAATAAATTTAATATTATGAAGTTTACAAATCTCTACGAAGTCTTGATTTTCAGATAAAAATCCATAACCAGGGAAAATTGCATCACAACCTGTTAATTCAGCTGCAGTAATTAGTGCTGGAATATTTAAATATGATTCACTTGATTTTGCACCACCAATACAAACCGCTTCATCAGCGTGTTTTAAATAAGATGCATTTTTATCTCCTGCACTATAAACTGCAACAGATTTTTTTCCCATCTCTTTAATAGTTCTAATAGCTCTTTGAACTATTTCACCTCTATTTGCTATTAAAATCTTTTTGATTTCTGCCATATTTTACTACTTATATCTTTTCAACTATAAAAATTGGCATATCATACTCAACAGGATCTCCGTTGTGTACTAAAATATCAAGTATTTTACAATCAAACTCAGCTTCAACTTCATTCATAATTTTCATAGCCTCTAAAATACATAGAGTTTGTCCTTTTCTTACAATATCACCAATTGCACAAAAAGATGGAGAATCAGGAGATGGAGATGAGTAATATGTTCCTACCATTGGAGCATTTATTGTAAGTCCGCTTGTAGCAGGTGTTTTATCTTCACTAGAAGTAGCAACAGGTGCTTGTGTAGTTGTTGATGCAGCAACAGGTGCTTGTGCAACAGCAGGTGCAGTTGTTACAGTTGTAACACCATTTTCAAATCCTCTTTGCATAGAGATTTCAAAATCAGCCTCTTTAATTCTTAGTTTATTAAGTTCGCTTTTATCAAAAACTCTAATTAGCTCTTTAATATCTTTAAAATCCATTTTTTGCCTTTTTTTACTAAAATTTGTTGCATAATAGCAAAAATTAACTAATATTACTATTTTAAAAGGCAAAAATAAGGTTTTTTTAAGATTTTAAATAAATTATTTATTAGATATAATTAAAAATAATTTTTCAAAAAAAGGAAAAAAATGCTAAGTGATAAAAGTTTTATAAATATTGCAAAAGAGATTGCACTAGCTTCAAAATGTGTATCAAAACAAGTTGGTGCAGTTATAGTAAAAGATGGAAGAATATTATCAACTGGATATAATGGAACTCCAAGTGGTTATCAAAACTGTAACTCTTTTTGGAATGGTGAATATACAAAAGATCATCACGAATGGTCAAAAACCTATGAAATTCACGCAGAGATGAATGCCATAATTTGGGCTGCAAGAAAAGGAATATCTATTGAAAATGGCACAATTTATGTAACACTTGAACCTTGTAGTGAATGTTCAAAGAATCTAATTGCAAGTGGTATTAAAAGAATAGTTTATGCAAAACCTTATGAACATACAAACTCTAATATAATCTCAAAATTTTTAAAAGATAACGGAGTTAAGATAGAACAATATGAAGAAAATTAAAAAACTAAAAGATAAATTTACATTTTTTTTGATAAAATATTAGCTTTAAATAAAAAAGGACTCTTAAAATGAAAAAATTTTTGCTAACACTACTTTTGGGTGCAGGATTAACTTACGCTTCTACATTAAACGGAATTGCATTAATCGTAAATGAAGAACCAATTACAGTTTATGATGTAGAAAAAACAATGCAAGTAAATGGAGTTTCACAAGAAGAAGCAATATCATATCTAATAGATAAAGCACTGTTTGATCAAATGGTAAAAGAGCATGGAATTAGTGCTGATATTTTTGAGATAAACGAATATATAGAAAGATTAGCAAATGCAAACGGTATGGAACTATACGCTTTTAAAGCTATTGTAAAACAAGAGTATCCAAACTATGAAGTTTTTGAAAATGAAGCAAAAAATGCAGTTGTTAGACAAAAACTAATTGCAAAACTTGTTCGGGATAATCTTCCAGTTGCAAATGATGATGATATGAGACTATATTATGAAAAAAATGAGCATAAATATTTAAGTGCAAAAACTTTTGAAGTAATTCAGTATGCATCTCAAAATAGAGTATCATTAAATCAAGCTATTGAAAATCCAATGCAAGTTATAAAAGATGTAAATAAAACATTATTAACTTTGGAAGCAAATAACCTACAACCACAACTGCAATATATTTTAAATGGTACAAAAGAGCACTCATTTACACCTATTTTTACAGCAGATAAAAACTTTGTTTCTATGTATGTAAGTAAAAAATCAGGAACTGTTGCAGAGAGTTATGAAAGTGCAAAAGGTAAAATTTTCAATGATATTATGATGCAAAGAGAACAAGCATTTTTAAAAGAAGAGTTTGAAAAACAAAAATTAACAGCAGATATAAAAGTATTAAGATAAGGAATTAAAAGATGTCAAGTATGTTTGAAACAGTTATAGGTTTAGAAGTTCACGTTCAATTAAACACAAAAAGCAAACTATTTTGCTCATGTGCAACAAGTTTTGGAGAAGATGCAAATAGTAACACATGCCCAACTTGTTTAGCACTTCCAGGAGGACTTCCAGTATTAAATAAAGAAGCAGTTCAAAAAGCAATTATGCTAGGAACTTCACTAAATTCACAGATTAATCAATACTCTATTTTTGATAGAAAAAACTATTTTTACCCTGATTTACCAACAGGTTATCAAATTTCACAATTAAGTATTCCAGTTGTTGGTCTTGGAGAGCTTACAATTGATTTTCCAAATGGTGAAAGCAAAAAAATTGGAGTTACAAGAGCACACTTAGAAAATGATGCAGGTAAAAACGTACACGAAAGTACATACTCACTTGTAGATTTAAATAGAGCTGGTACTCCACTTTTGGAAATCGTAAGTGAACCTGATATGAGAAGTGCTGAAGAAGCTATTTTATATCTAAAAAAACTTCACTCAATTGTAAGATATATTGGAATTTCAGATGCAAATATGCAAGAAGGAAGTTTCAGATGTGATGTTAATATCTCTATTAGACCAAAAGGTGAAACTAAATTCTACACAAGATGTGAAATTAAAAATATGAACTCATTTAGATTTATTGAAAAGGCTATTGCTTATGAGGTAAATAGACATATTGAAGCTTGGGAAGATGGTGTTTATGAAAAAGAGATTTTCCAAGAAACAAGACTTTTTGATACAAATACAGGAGAAACTAGATCTATGAGAGGAAAAGAGGATGCTGCTGATTATAGATATTTCCCAGATCCTGATTTACTTCCTTTAGTTATTTCTGATGAGATGTTAAAAGAGTACTCAAAAATTCCAGAACTTCCAGATGAGAAGAAAGAGAGATTTGTAAAAGAGTATGGATTAAAAGAGTATGATGCCTCTGTTATTACTTCTAGCTTAGAGATGGCAAACTACTTTGATGAGATGATGAAGGAAGGAATTACAGCAAAAAATGCTACAACTTGGCTAACTGTTGAACTTCAAGGAAGATTAAAAGAGGGTGTTACTATTGAAGAGTCACCAATATCTTCTAAAACTTTAGCACTATTAGTAAAAAGAATTGAAGATAGCACAATCTCTGGAAAAGCAGCAAAAGAAGTTCTAGATGATTTAATTGAAAATAACTCAAGCGATGTAGATGCTGTAATAGAAAAACTAGGACTTAAACAAGTAAGTGATGATGGTGCTTTATTAGCTATTATTGATGAGATTTTAGCAGCAAATGAAGACAAAGTAGCAGAATACAAAAGTGGAAAAGATAAAATGTTTGCATTCTTTGTAGGTCAAACTATGAAAGCATCAAAAGGAAGTGCAAATCCACAAAGAGTAAGCGAACTTCTTAAGGAAAAACTATCTTGAGTAAAAAAAGTGAATTGCAAAAAGGAAAAATAGCAGTAATTGGTGCAGGAAAATGGGGTCAAGCACTTCATTTTGCACTAAGTAGCAAACAAGAGTGCTATATTACTTCAAGATCTAAAAAAGAGATAAAAAACTTTGTTGATTTAGATTTTGCACTATCTTGCGAATATTTAATAATTGCAATTCCAGCTCAAGAGATTAGATCTTGGCTAAAAGAAAACTTTGTTTTCAATGGGCAAAAAATTCTGGTTGCAAGTAAAGGAATAGAAGCTAGTTCAGGAGAGTTTTTAAATGACATTTATAGCTCTTTTGTTCCAGATGAAAATATTGGTTTCATTTCAGGTCCTTCATTTGCAGCTGAGGTAATACAAGGACTTCCTTGTGCTTTGGTTTTAAACTCAAGCTCAAAAACTATTTATGAAGAGTTTAGTCTATTTTTTCCTAATTTTATAAAAACTTACTATAGTTCAGATGTAATAGGTGCTGAAATTGCAGGTGCTTATAAAAATGTCCTTGCAATTGCAAGTGGAATTTGTGAGGGATTAAATCTTGGAAAAAATGCACAAGCTTCACTTATAGCACGAGGTTTAGTAGAGATGCAAAGATTTGGAAAACACTTTGGTGCGAAAAAATCTACATTTTTAGGGCTTAGTGGTGCTGGAGATTTGTTTTTAACTGCAAATTCAACTATGAGTAGAAATTTTAGAGTAGGGCTTGGACTTGCTAGTGGTAAATCTCTTGAAGTTATATTAGAAGAGCTTGGAGAAGTTGCTGAAGGTGTAAAAACTTCTTATGCTGTTGATAAGCTTTCAAACAAGCACAATATCTACACACCAATAGCAAAAGAGGTTAAAGCTATTTTAGATGGCAAAAATCCAAAAGATAGTTTAAAAGATTTACTAAAACAGTAAATCTAAAACTAATCTTTTCTAAATTATTTAAATTCTAATAATCTAAATTTCCATCTTTTCCTACAATATCTTTTGTAAATCTTACAACTTTATTTCTACCTGTTGCTTTTGCTTCATAAAGTGCAATGTCTGCGTATTTTATACATTTATATATCTGCTCTGCATCTTCTGGGAAAAATGAATAACCAATACTTATTGTTTTGCTAAATGAGTCATTATTATAATTAAATACTAGTTTAGAAAATTCACTATTTATTTTTAATGCTAACTCTTTTGCGCTCTCTTCGCTTGGGTTTTTCATTAGGATTAAAAACTCTTCTCCACCATATCTTATTATAAACTCATTTTGAGAAATACAACTTTTTAAAGTAATTGCAAGTTTTCTTAAAATATCATCTCCAACATCGTGTCCATAGGTATCGTTTACCATCTTAAAGTAGTCAATATCTAAAAACATAACAGCATAAGTAGTTCCTTTTTCTATCTCATCTGGCATTTTTTTATCTATAAAATCTTCAAGATATTTTCTATTATAAAGCCCTGTTAGTGCGTCTGTTAGATTTCTTCTTTCTAGTGCATCCATTAGAATTTTGCTCTCTAAAATAGGCTTAGTCTCTTCAAGATATTTTTTAATAATTCCTATTTGGTATTTAATATGCATTAAATCTTCTTTATTGTTTACAATCAAATGAATTACTAAATTTGTGTGTTCATTTACAATAAATGGAATACAAGTGTGATATTCATTTTCCAAGCAAGATGCAATCTTACAAATTCCAGGAAAAGTTTCAGATGATATAATAGCGTTTGTTCTTTCAGCTCTACAATCCTCTTTTGCATTTTTCACCAAGTTACAACAAGATTTTAAACTGTCTGTACCATAAATTACTTTTCTCTCATTTTTTATTAAATCTGTTTCAAATATATAGAAATCTTTTATTTTTAGACTATCTTTTAAAACAACTGATAATCTATGGTAGATATCCTCTTTTGTCAAATCATTTTCTATAGTTTTTTTGTAGTGGTAAATCTCACTTATATCTTCTATAATCTCTTTTGCAGTGATTAGTTTATCGTGGTTGTGGTTGCTTGAACGATTATGAACAAAAGCTGTAAGGTTTTTTTCAATTCCTGTTAGAACAGTTTCTAGTTTTTCTATTAGTTCATTTAGCCAAACAAGAGCCTCTTTATCCTCTCTTAATATTCCTTCTTTTACACGAATAGTATAGTCACCTTGATGAACTCTTTTTAAAGTGCTTGTAATATTGTCAAGAGATGATGTATATGGAGATATTCTTTTTTTGATAAACAGTAATATCAGAGTGATAAATACAGCAATTGTACCCATTACATAAAATAGTACAATAATATTTGAAAGCCTATCTTCTGTAATATCAAAACTAAGAGAAATTGCACCTAAAACCTCGCCTTCACTTGCATTGTGACAAGAAAGGCAGTTTGGTTTATCAAAACTAGATGCAATATAAGGAATAGTAACTCTTAGATTTGCTTTAGATAGATTTTCAGTAATAAGAGTTTTTTCATTTCCATTTTCTAAAACTTCTAAATCAATACTATCTCTTGGGCTCTCATTTGATAGATTTGATGTGCCAAACTGTTCACTTACACTTTTTGCTCTTACAATCCATAAGGCATCTATATTTTCAAGTTGGCTTATGCTACTTAAAAAAGTATCTCTTTGATTCATATTTCCATTTATCATATGGCTTGTAAGTGAGCTTTTGACAATTTCAGCTGTTAAATATGCTTTTTTCTTAACATTGTCATAACCGCTTTGTCTAGAACCAATCGAAAGTAAAATCACAATAGCCAGTGCTAAAATAGCAAGCATTGATGATATTATAAGTGTTATCTTTTTATTTGAGCTCATCTTTTCTTTCCCTTTTTGAATTTATTATCATATCAAAAAACTCTATAAGTTCAAAATAATTTATAAAAATACTAAAAATAAGAACAAAAGTATTTCAAAATAACTGATAATATTATGAAAATAACAAAAAAAGCCTATAAATAACCTAAAATTTTACTTTATGGTACCCTTTGGGGTACTATACAAGCATAATTTTTTTGGGTAAAATAAGACAGATTGTAAGGAGATAATGTAGCAACTATATGAATAGGCTTAAAACTTCGTATAGTTGGAACTAAAATAAGCTAAAAGGAGAAATATGGAAAAGATTCTAATAGATAATGTTCTAAAAGTAGATTTTTCTATAGTTTCTGAAGTAACAATCAGAAATTTGGATTTAGCTTTTGATAGTGGTATTAAAACACTAAGTATAAAAGAGATTCTGAATATGTCAGAAAACAGCAATGATTTAGTACTTTTCAAAAGTAACAACGACAAAATAGAGTTCCAAAAAGAAGAGGGTTGGTCTAAATCAGATATACAACTTCTTGATGATGGAGTGAAATTTGATGTATGGACGGTAGTTTCTGGTGAAGAGAAGCTAGTAGTTAAGATTGAAAATCCAATCTTTGAAATTTAAATCAATATAAAGGAAATAAAATGAGTACAATTAAAGTAATATCTGTAGAAAATGGTAGCTTTTTTGCTAAAGTAAACGGACAATTAGTTGAACTAAAAGCAGGGGATATTGTAGAAAGAGATGCACATATTGTAGCTTCTACAACAAATAGTGGAAAATCAAAACTAAACCTAGAGTTAGAAAATGGGGATTTACTAACTATAAATGAGAGTGCAGATTTAAATGATGTAATAGCTTCTCTTGAAAACAATCAAGATATGACAAACCTAGCAAAAGCTGGAACTTGGGATAATCTAACAAATGAAAACATAGCTGATATGGAAACAGCAGCTGGTGAAGATATGACTCAAGATGAAACTGAAGCTGGGGAAGAAGAAGCTGCAGATGATGGTGCATTTAGAGGAAGCTTTTTAAATAGAGATGGAGATGCAACTGATATTATCAGTGATTTAAGAGATGCATCTTTTGTAGCTGGAAATGAAAATGTGGAAGATGAACTTGATAATCCACTAGAAGTAATAGCACAAGATGATAC
>CANRCH010000031.1 GCA_947629065.1 uncultured Aliarcobacter sp. | reverse complement strand
GAAGTTGGTTCTACTCAAAATCAACTAGAGTCAAGTGTTAGAAATAGTATGTCAAGTTATGTAAATCTTAAAAATGCAGAAAGTGTGATAAGGGATGTTGATTATGCAGAAGAGACAGCAAACTTTAACAAGTCAAATATTATTGCTCAAGCAGGTTCTTTTGTTTAATCTCAAGCAAATGAAATTGATAAAAATCTTGTAGTTTCTCTTTTGAAGTAAGTATTTGACACATTCTTGACACAGATAATTGTTGATATTTTTTCAAATTAGTTTAAAAACAAAGGAAACGGTATGCAAATAGAAGAGCTATATAGGTAAATTACTTATGATAGTAACAATGTCAGTTTAAAATTTCTTAAAAAAATATTTAAATAATAAATCTTTAGTTTTTATGTTATTTTTATTTTATAAAAAAATTTGACAAAAAGATACTATATTTAGTATAATATTTCATATTTAATTAAGGATTTAAAATGCAAGCAATTTTAGCAAATTATAGTGCAAGTATCACAGAACTCAAAAAATCTCCTACGCAATTACTAAACGATGCAAATAATGAAGTTGTAGCAATATTAAATCATAATATTCCTAGTGCTTATTTAGTTCCTAGTAAAATTTATGAAAAAATGATAGAGATTATAGATGATTATTATCTTTCACTTGAAGTTGAAAAAGCTTTAAATAGTGATGAAAAACCAATTAAAGTGAGTTTAGATGACTTATAATCTTGAGTTTATGCCAAAAGCTCTAAAAGAGTGGGGAAAACTAGGCTCTACTATAAAAGAGCAATTCAAAAAAAAATTAGAAGAAAGACTTGAAAATCCAAAAGTAGAAAAAGACAAACTTAGTGGATATGAAAATGTTTATAAAATAAAACTAAGAACGGCTGGTTATAGACTTGCTTATGAAGTTAAAGATAAAGAAATTGTTATTTTAGTTCTAAGTGTTGGAAAAAGAGAGAAAGATAAAATTTATAAAAAATTAAAAGATAGATTTTGAATTGTATCAAAATATTTTAGGCAAAATCCTAATCCATCAAAAGCTCAGGTCTATACTCAAAATGCATAGTATCGTAGTGATACCATTTCCCGCCCCAAATAAAACCATATTTTTCGAATATTTCCACAATCTCTTTAGGAATAGAGTTTCTATACGAAAATTTTCCTTTAGATTGTTTATTCCAAAGCCAGTAGTTTGAATATGCTAAATTTATATCAATTGAAATTGCAAAACTATGAAGACTTAATCTATTTGTAGCTTTTATTTTTCTAAAATTGTATGTTCCACTTGGATTTAAAACATATTTTTTCAACTCTTTTGGAAGTTTATCAAGCTCTTTTGAAACTTCTTGTAGTTTTTTATCTACGCCATTTATTTTTGTTACTAAAAGAGTTCTGTTTTGACTATTTTCAAGCCACTTAATTTTTACAAGATTTTTTTCTATATTTTTTTTTGAGTCTCCATACATTTTTTCAAAAAACTCTTGATTTCTAACTCTTCCAGGGTTAAAGTTCACTTTTGGTTTGAAATTTTCATCATAATTAATACTTAAATAATCATCTTCAAGCATATCTTTTATACTTGCACTATTTAGTAACTCTTCATAGGTTTTCTTTTCTATATAATCATCATAAATTAATTTTGTTCCATCTTTAAAGTAGATGTAGTTATTTTCATATTTTTCTAAAGTATCAGGATAAGATTTGAGTAGTTTTTCTATTTTTTCATTAGCAAAAGTAGAGTAGTTAGAAAATAAAAAAAGAGTTAAAAAAAGTCTATTTAACATAGACTTTTTTAATATTTTCAACTTTTGATGACATATTAAGTAGTAGTAAATCAGCAAGAACTATTGCCATCATAGATTCAGCAACCACGCTTCCTCGCACAGCCACACAAGGGTCGTGTCTACCTTTAAGTTTACACTCAACTTCATTTCCATAAATATCAACTGTACCTTGCTCTATAAAAATTGATGGAGTTGCTTTAAAATGCACTTTTACATTTATATCATCTCCATTTGAGATTCCACCTAAGATTCCGCCACTATGATTTGTTTTAAATCCAGTTTTTCTTATTTGGTCGTTGTTGTCATAACCTTTTACTTTAGAAGCTAATATTCCATCACCAATTTCAACAGCTTTTACAGCATTTATTCCCATCATGGCATTTGCAATTTGAGAATCTAATTTATAATAAATTGGTTCACCAAGACCAATTGGGCAATTTTTTACATTTATAAGTGCAGTCCCACCAACACTATTGTGAGAGTTTTTTGCATCTAAAATAGCTTGTTTTTGCAACTCTTCAACACTCTTATCAAGTGCATATATTGGGCTGTTTGCTACATATGAAAAGTCAAAGTTATTTGATTCAATTCCATCTATTGCACAAATTCCACTTTGTACTTTTATATCAAGTTCATTTAAAAGTAGTTTTGCAATTGCCCCAGCTGCAACTCTAGCACTTGTTTCTCTAGCACTACTTCTTCCACCACCTCTATAATCTCTTATTCCATATTTATTAAAATATGTAAAATCAGCATGACCTGGGCGAAACAAATCTTTTATATTTGAGTAATCACTTGATTTTTGATTTTCATTATAAATAATCATAGCAATACTTGTTCCTGTACTAAGTCCTTCAAAAACTCCACTTAAAATCTCTACTTTATCGCCTTCATTTCTTTTTGTTGCAAACTCATTTTGTCCTGGTTTTCTTCTATTCATCTCACTTTGAATAAAATCTAAATCAATTTTTAGTCCAGCTGGAACACCATCAACTATACATCCAAGTGCAACACCGTGCGATTCTCCAAAAGTAGAAAACCTAAATCTATGTCCAAAACTATTCAATTCTCTTCCTCATTTAATTTATCAATAGCAATTTTTGCAACAGCTTGTTGTGCTAGTTTTTTGCTTTTTCCTGTTGCACTTCCATAAGTTTTTCCATCTATTTTTATAGATACTTCAAACTCTTTTTTATGATCAGGTCCATAAGAACCCTCAATAATATACTCAGGAATTGAAGCAAATTTTGCTTGAGTTATCTCTTGAAGTGCTGTTTTATAATCACTAAAAAGTACATCAAGGTTTATTTTGTCGTAAGACTCTTCAAGAAGTTTTAGAATTATTGGTTTTAAAGTTTCTAAACCACTTTCTAAATAAATTGCTCCCATAATTGCTTCAAAAGCATCAGATAAAATAGAAGATTTTGTTCTTCCTTTGTTTCTCTCTTCTGCGTTTGATATAAAAATATAGTTACCAAGATTTATTTCGTTTGCAAGTTTTGTAAAACCTGTTTCATTAACTAAACTGGCTCTTATTTTACTAAGCTCTCCCTCATTTGATTTTGGGAATTTCTTAAATAGATACTCCCCAACAATCAAGTTTAAAACAGCATCTCCTAAAAACTCTAATCTTTCGTTATTATACGGTTTTTTGAAACTTTTGTGCGTAAGTGCTTCGATTATCAGATTTTTATCTTTAAACTGATAATCCAAACACTTTTCAAGTTTTGAATAATCACTCAAAATATACTCCTTTTAAAATTTAAATTATAGTATAGCAAAAAAATATTTTAAACTATTGTAAAGATTGATTTGTTTCAAAAAAAGCTTTACAAAGATGGTGTTTTACTTCCATACTTAGCAAATTGTTACAGTTTGGACATCTATTTTCAGAAAATGGATGAGAATGTTTACATGATTTGCAAATAAACTCAAAATTTAGTGAAGCTTGTGAATATTTACCATTTTTATTTAAAAGTATTAAAATGTCAAGATTAAAATCACTGCTACTAGAAGCTAAATCATAGTAGTTTTTTGCACTATAAAGCTCAATTAAAAAGATATTGTTTTTTATAGCTTCAAAATCCAAATCCTCTTTTCTTTGAAACCATAAAATATCAATAATATTTTTTAAATTAAAGCTATCTATATTTTTCCAAAACTCTTTTTTATCAAATTGTAGTAAAAATGAGATATAAACTCTTTCAAGATTTTGGCTATTTTGGTAAATTTCTTTTAGTAATGATGCTCTTTTTTCAATACTTAAAAGTGAATCATTTAATATTATTTGACCTTTATAGTACTCTAAATCCAAAGCTATATCTACATTTAATTCATTTAAAGCTTCACAAATTTCTAAAGATTTTTTATAATCTTTTAGCTTGTCATTTACAAGCATTAAATTTCTTAAAACATTTTTATTTCTAGGAGAAAATTTTAAAATTTTTAGAAAAACATCTTTTGATCTTTGTAAAAATCCACCTTTAAAATATGTATTTCCTAAAAGTTCTAAAAGCTCCTCTTTTTTAACTCTATCTTTTACATGTTCTAAAAGTGAAAGATAAATTGATATTGCTTTATTATAATCACCTTTATGAAGGCTACTAGATGCTAGAAGTAAAATAGTATCAAAAGGAAGATTGTAAGTTTTGTATAGATTTACATAGTCGTTTTCTTTTAAGTTTCCAAGTTCAAATCTAAGTGATAGTTTTCTATAATCTTTTCTAGCTCTTTTTTCTTTATAAATACCATAAGAGTATGTAAAAAAAGATATAAAAAAAACAACTGCAACAACTAAAATTACACCTAATATAGGATCTCTATACTCAATAACTAGATTATCCAAGAAAAACCTTTTTAAAAAGATGGAAGATATTAACATAAAAGTACATATAAAATAATAAAGTAGTACAATTGCAAAATGATAAGAAAAGAGTCAATTGAAAATTTAAAAAACTACCTTGATGTTGTTGATGTAATCTCTCAATATATAGATTTAAAAAAAAGTGGTGCAAACTTTAAAGCTTGTTGCCCCTTTCATGGTGAAGATACTCCATCATTTGTTGTAAGTCCTGCAAAGCAAATATATCACTGTTTTGGGTGTGGAGTTGGTGGAGATAGTATAAAATTCTTAATGGAGTATGAAAAGCTTTCATATCCTGAAGCTATTGAAAAACTTGCAAGTAGTTATAACTTTACTTTAGAGTATGAAAATACAAATGAAAAAAAATTAGATTCAAAAGTAATAGAAGATACAAAAAGATTTTTCCAAAAAAACTTTAACTCAAATAACTCTATGCAGGAATATATTAAAAGTAGGGGAATTTCAGATTTTTCAATTGAAAAGTTTGAAATAGGATATGCTAGTAGTTCAAATGATACTTTGAATTTTTTGAAATCAAATCACTATAATTTAAATGATGCAATAGAGTATGGAATAATTGATAGAGGTGAAAATGGGCTTTACTCAAGATTTATAGAAAGAGTAATGTTCCCAATATATACAATAACAGGAAAGCTTGTAGGTTTTGGTGGAAGAACTGTAACAAACCACAATGCAAAATATGTAAACTCACCTCAAACAAGGTTTTTTAATAAATCAAAACTGCTATATGGTTACCACTTAGCAAAAGAGAGAATCTATAAAACAAAGCAAATAATAGTTTGTGAGGGTTATTTAGATGTAATAATGCTTCATCAAGCAAGGTTTAATACAGCAGTTGCAACTTTAGGAACGGCACTTACATTAGAACATTTACCACTTTTAAGAAGAGGTGAACCAAGAGTAATTTTAGCTTATGATGGAGATAAGGCAGGATTAAATGCAGCTTTTAAAGCATCAATACTATTAGGACAAAATGGTTTTGATGGTGGAGTTGTGATTTTTGAAAATGGTTTAGATCCAGCTGATATGGTAAAAGATGGAAAAATAGAACAACTTCATAATATTTTCTCAAATCCACAAGATTTTATCCCATTTTGTATAGATTATATAGTTTCACAATATAGTTTAAATGAACCTATACAAAAACAAAAAGCTTTAGATGAAGCAAATGAGTTTTTAAAATCTCTTTCAAGTTTAAATCAAGATGAGTATAAAAGATATTTAGCACAAAAACTAAATATTAGAGAGACTTTAATTAAAACTTCAAATACAAAACAAAGAAGAAATGAAGTTGAGTTAGTAAAAATTGATATAGCAGAACTTTGTATCTTAAAATCTATTATAGAAAATCCAAATATGCTTGATATGGTTTTAGATATTGTAGATTCAACAATGTTTGAGTATCATAAGGAAGAGTTTGAGATTTTACTTCAAGATTTAAATGACAACAGATTAAATAAGATAACTTTAAATGATAGATTAGAAAGCTATGATGAAGAGAGATTAAAAAATGAACTTTTGGTTTTAGTTCATAAGCATTATCAAAATAGATTATTAGCAGTTAGTTTTAATAATGATTTACCTTTTAAAGAGAAAGCAAATGAGATTAAAAAAATAAAAGATAAGCTTAATTTGCTAAAAAAAGGAAAACTTGTAAATAATTCATAAAGATTAAAGAAAGTTTAATAAAATCTTAGATATTATTCACGTTCGAAAAATAGAAGTTGTATGAAAAAATCCCAACTTATGCATATAAAGAAAATAGAGGAAGTAAAGATGTACGCAATTATAAAAACTGGTGGAAAACAATATAAAGTATCAGAAGGTGATATTATTGATATTGATTACACAGGAAAAGCTGCAAAAGAAACAATCGAATTTACAGATATTTTAGCTGTAAACAACGGTGAGTTAAAAACAGCTGATGCAGTTAAAGGTGCAAAAGTAGAAGCAGTTGTTGTTTTAGATGGAACAGGTGTAAATAGAGATAGAAAAGTTGTTATTTACAAAAAAAGAAGAAGAAAAGACTCTAAACTTAAAAGAGGATTTAGAAAAAGCTTCACAAAAGTTAAAATTACAAAAATAGCTGCTTAAGCTAAAATTATTATAGGAGAAAAATTATGGCTCACAAAAAAGGTCAAGGTAGTACTCAGAATAATAGAGACTCGATAGGAAAAAGACTTGGTGTTAAAAAATATGGTGGTGAAGTTGTAAGAGCTGGAAATATCATCATAAGACAAAGAGGAACTAAAGTTCATTTAGGAAACAATGTAGGTATGGGTAAAGATCATACAATCTATTCTTTAATTGACGGTGTTGTTAAATTTGAAATTAAAGATAAAAAAAGAAAAAAAGTTTCAGTTTACGAAGCGTAAGCTAAACTTTTAGATATTTTTTAAAGGGTGTATGTTAATCATACACCCTTTTTTTTATTTATAAGGAAAAAAATGTTTATAGATAACGCAAAATTTAGTGTAAGTTCTGGAAAAGGTGGTGCTGGATGTGCCTCTTTTAGAAGAGAGAAGTTTGTTGTAAAAGGTGGACCTGATGGTGGTGATGGTGGAAAAGGTGGAGATGTTTGTTTTCTTGTAGATAATAATAGCCACACTCTATCATTTTATAAAGGTAAAAGATCTTTTAAAGCAGAAGGTGGAAAACCTGGAATGGGAAGACAAAAAACTGGAAAATCTGCACCAGATTTGACTTTAATTGTACCTCCAGGAACTCAAATAATAGATGATGAAACAGATGAGGTTTTATTTGATCTTTTAGAAGATGGACAAAAAGTTAGATTTATTGAAGGTGGAAAAGGTGGGCTTGGAAATGTTCACTTTAAAAATGCAAGTAATCAAAGACCAAACTATTGTCAGCCAGGGCTTCCAGGAATTACTAGAAATATTAGATTAGAGTTAAAATTAATTGCAGATGTTGGGCTTGTTGGTTATCCAAATGTTGGGAAATCAACTCTGATTTCAGTTACTTCAAATGCAACTCCAGAGATTGCAAACTATGAGTTTACAACTCTTACTCCAAAATTAGGAGTTGTAGGAGTTGGTGATTATGACTCATTTGTTATGGCTGATATTCCTGGAATTATTGATGGTGCAAGTGATGGAAAAGGTCTTGGATTAGAGTTTTTAAGACACATTGAAAGAACAAAAACGCTTTTATTTGTAATTGACACAGCAAATTATAGAACAATGATTGATCAATATAAGGTTTTAAAAGAGGAACTTTTAAACTTTAGTGGAGAATTAGCAAGTAGAAATTTTGCAATAGCTTTAAGTAAAATAGATGGATATTATGGTGAAAACCTAGAGGATGATATAAATAAGTTTTTAAGTGAGATAGGATTAGAGAAATCAACTAAAAATGAGTTTAAATTTAGTGAAGATTTACCATATTTTGTTCAAGATTTAGTGTTTAATAAATTTGATAATACAAAACCATATTTTGTTCTTCCAATTTCATCACTAGATAAAACAAATGTTAAACCATTAACATTTGCAATAAAAAATTTATTGGATAACTAATGATGAAAAGAGTTGTAATAAAAGTAGGAACTGCTGTTTTAACACAAGGTGAAGAATTAGCATTTTCAAGGCTTAAAAATTTAGTTGAGCTAATTGCAAAACTTAAAATGAAGAAAAACCTTGAAGTAATATTGGTGAGTTCAGGTGCAGTTGGAAGTGGATATACAACACTAAAACTTGATAAATCAAATTTAGTAAATAAACAAACTCTAGCAGCAATTGGGCAACCAAAACTAATGAAAACTTATCAAGAGTATTTTGAAGAGTTTGGAATAAATATAGCACAAATGCTTTTTACAGCTGATGATTTTGATTCAAGAAGAAGATCAAAAAATGCAAGAAATGTAATGCAAACTCTTTTAGCAAATAATATAGTACCAATAATAAATGAAAATGATGTGATTTCAACTGATGAATTAATAGGTGATAACGACCAATTAGCAGCTTATGTAACACACTATTTTGAAGCTGATATTTTGGCTATTTTAACTGATATTGATGGATATTATAATAAAAATCCAAGAGAGTTTGAAGATGCAGAACTTCAAAAAATTGTATCAAATATTAGTAGTGAAGAGTTAAATAAAGCTCCAAGTGCAAACTCACAATTTGCAACAGGTGGAATTGTTACAAAACTAAAAGCAGCTGATTTTTTAATGCAAAAAAATATACCAATGTATCTAAGCAGTGGATTTGATTTAACAAATGCTTATGATTTTTTACTTTATGATGAACATAAAAGTGGAACGCTTTTTATAGCTAAATAGTAAAGGATTTAACTTGAAAAAACGAATTTTATTTATGGGAACACCATCTTATGCTACAACAATATTTAAAGAGATTCTAAAAAATGACTCCTATGAAATTGTTGGACTTTTTACACAAGCTGATAAACCAGTTGGAAGAAAACAAGTTTTAACTCCACCAGATATAAAGCCTATCTTTCAATTTTAGATTTAAAGCCAGATTTTATAATAGTTGCTGCTTATGGACAAATATTGCCAAAAGATATTTTAAAAATAGCACCTTGTATAAATCTACACGCTTCAATATTGCCAAAATATAGAGGTGCAAGTCCTATTCAAGAGTCGCTTTTAAATGATGATGAATATACAGGAGTAACTTCAATGCTTATGGAAGAGGGGCTTGATAGTGGAGATATTTTAGGAATTTCATATTTAAAACTTGAAGAGAATATGCTTGTAGATGAAGTTTTTGAAAAGCTTTCTAAAATAGCAGCAAAACTTACAATTACAACTTTAGATAATTATGAAAAAATTAATCCAATCAAGCAAAATGAAGCAGATGTAAGTTTTTGTAAAAAGATAAAAAAAGAGTATGGAGAAGTTGATTTTTTAAATGCTAAAAAGCTATTTTTAAAATATAAAGCCTACTCATTTTGGCCAGGAGTTTTCTTAAATTCAGGGCTTAAATTAAAAGATATAAAGCTTCTTGAAACAGCTAGTACAAACAGTGAAGGTGAAATCTTAGAGATAAAAAATGATTCTATTATTATTGGGTGTAAAAAAGGGAGTTTAGAGATTAAAACCCTACAAGCTCCATCAAAAAAAGAGATAAATGCAGTTGAATATTTAAGAGGACAAAGATTGAATATTAAAGATATTTTAGCTTAAAACATAATAGTTTTAAGCTAAATACTGCACAAAAAATGTAATTGTAAACAAACTTGCAATTACTCCCAAAACCAAAGAATTTATAGCAATTTTCTCATCTAATCCACCTTTAATTGCTAATACAGCTGCCATTGTCATTGGTGGCATTGCAACTTCAATAATCGTAACTTTTGCCCAAGTCTCATCAACTCCATAAAAGTATTTAAACACAAAAAGTACAATAATTGGAACAATTATCATCTTTAAAATAACAGCAACACTAACTATATGAAGTTTTGAGAAAATATATTTTAATTCTAGTTTCATTCCAATTGCAATCATTGCTATTGGAACAAGAGTTGAACCTAGATTTTGGCTTGTAAGAAGTAAAAAGTTTGGAATTTCAAAGTTTTTCAAAAAAATTGTAAGAAAAAACATAATCACAGGTGGGAATAAAAATATAGATTTACTAATTCCACTAATACTATTTTTTCTTCCACTTCCCCAGTTTATGATTAGCATTCCAACAGATACTAAAAGTAAAAATGATCCAAAAATATCATAAATCAAACCATAAAATATAAAATCTTGCCCATAAAAAGCATCAATATAAGAAAATCCAATAAATGATGTATTTCCAAAAGTTGCCATAATAATAAAGGTTGCAAGATTTAATCTATTTAATCTCATAATTTTTCCAAGAATATATGATAAAAGTAGATTAAAAAATATTATTCCAATAAACATAAAAATAAGCCCCAAAACTTTTGAATCTAAAGTCAAAGGATATATTTTTGAAAATACTATTGCTGGAAGTGAAAAGTATATTATAAAATCAACCAATTGTTTAGAGTTATCTTGAAAAAATATTTTAAATAAATATCCAATAGTTAAATATATTGCTATTGGTAAAACTGGATCTAGCACAAAAACTCCTTAAAATAAAGCTAGATTATAATTAATATAATCTTCTAAATAAATTATGTATAATAAAAAATGCAAATTATAAGATTAAATGAAGTTGATTCAACACAAAGCTATTTAAAAAATTATATATTAGAAAATGGTTTTAAAAATCCACTATGTATTGTTACAGATTTTCAAACTTTAGGAGTTGGAAGTAGGGGAAACTCTTGGAGTGGGAAAAAAGGAAATCTATTTTTCTCTTTTGTTTTAGAGAAAAACTCACTACCAAGAGATTTACCACATCAAAGTGCAAGTATATATTTTACCTTTATTTTAAAACTTGTTTTAGAAAAATTTGGTTCAAAAGTTTGGATAAAATGGCCAAATGATTTTTATATTGAAAATAGCAAATTAGGTGGAGCTATCACATCTTTAACAAAAGATTTTATATATTGTGGAATTGGTATAAATATGCTTGAAACCAGCCTTGAATACGGCTTTTTAGATATAAAAATAGATCAAGATTTACTTTTAAAAAACTATTTTGAAGAATTAGAAAAAGCAATCTCATGGAAGCAGATTTTTAGTCTATTTATGATAGAGTTTCAAAAGAGTAAAAGGTTTAAAACTACAATAAATGATAAAAAAACATCACTAAAAAATGCAGTATTAAATGACGATGGTTCAATAGAAATTGAAGGAATAAAGGTATTTAGTTTAAGATGACAGAAATAATTTCAATCGCAAATCAAAAAGGTGGAGTAGGTAAAACTACAACAGCAGTTAATTTAAGTGCTGCTTTGGCTTTGGAAGGTAAAAAAGTATTATTAATTGATGCTGATCCACAAGCAAACGCAACTACATCTTTAGGTTTTCATAGAGATACTTACGAGTACAATATCTATCACGTAATGCTTGGAACAAAAGAACTAAGTGAGATAATATTAGATTCAGAGATAGAAAATCTAAAGGTTGCACCTTCAAATATAGGACTTGTAGGAATAGAAAAAGAGTTCTATAAAAATACAAAAGATAGAGAACTTGTATTAAAAAGAAAAATTGATACAGTAAAATCTGATTATGATTATATAATTATAGATAGCCCTCCAGCATTAGGACCAATTACAATAAATACCCTTAGTGCTTCAACATCTGTTTTGATACCAATTCAGTGTGAGTTTTTTGCACTTGAAGGTTTAGCACAGTTATTAAATACTATAAAATTAGTAAAACAAACAATAAATCAAAATCTTCAGATAAGAGGATTTTTGCCAACAATGTATAGCACACAAAATAACCTATCAAAACAGGTTTTTGCAGACCTTGCACAACACTTTGAGAATAAACTTTTCAAAGTTGATGACGAGTCTTATGTTGTAATTCCAAGAAATGTAAAGTTAGCAGAAAGTCCAAGTTTTGGTAAACCAATTATGCTATATGATGTAAACTCTGTTGGTACAAAAGCATATACAAACTTAGCAAGAGCAATTGCTGGATAATTTATTTAAGGAAAAAATATGGCATTAGGAAGAGGATTAGGAGAACTTTTAGGTGAAGTTGAGTTTGCTTATGAAAAATCGACTTCAATTAAAAACCAAGGAATAAAAAAGATTGATGTATCTTTAATTTTACCAAATCCAAATCAACCTAGAAAGATATTTGATGAAGAGAAACTTCAAGAGTTAAGTGAATCAATAAAAGCACATGGACTTTTACAACCAATAGTTGTTTTTGAAAACAGTGATGGAACATATACTTTAGTTGCAGGTGAGAGAAGATTAAGAGCGCATAAATTGGCCCAAATTGAAGAGATAAAAGCAATTATTGTTGATGAAAATGAGCTAAAATTAAGAGAATTAGCACTTATTGAAAATATTCAAAGAGATGATTTAAATATTATTGAATTAGCTTTTTGTTATGCACAACTTTTAAATGAACATAGTATCACTCATGAAGAGTTATCAAAAAAAGTTTTTAAAAGTAGAACTTCAATTACAAATACTTTAAGATTACTACAATTAAGCCCTTATGTTCAACAAAATCTTGCAAGTGACAAAATTAGTGCTGGTCATGCAAAAACCATGCTAGGACTTAGTGTTGATGAGCAAAAATTAGTTTGTGATACAATAATTGGTCAAAAACTTTCAGTTAGAGAGGCTGAAAAGCTAATAAAAGATTTAAAAGAAAAAGATATAGAAAAACCTAAAAAAGTTCAAAATTTAACAAAATATGATTTTAATCCTTTAAATGATTTAGTTTCAAAATTAAAAGATGATAAATTAAAAGTAAAATTAGAAAAAAACTATTTTAAAATTGAGTTCAACTCCCAAGAAGATATTGAAAAAATATCTAGCTACTTTAATCTACAATAAACCACTAAAATCAAAATTTCATTATAAATTTTATCCTTTTAATATTTTTTTATAGTTTATTTTGCTAAAATGTAATGTTTTAGTTAAACTAAACTGTAAAAAATATGGAGGAATGAATGTTAGACATAAGTCCTGTACTATTGCTTAGCTCTGGAATCATCTTTCTTTTAGTTGTTGCCAGACTAAATAGTTGTCTATTCAAGCCACTATTAAAGCACATGGATGAAAGAACGGAATCTATTAAAAAAAATATGGAAGACGCGAAATCAAACAGTGCTGATGTAGATGGTTTACTTGCTGAAGCAAATGAAATCATTTCTAAAGCAAAAAAAGAAGCAGCTGCAATTAGAGATCAAGCTTATAAAGAAGCTAAAGATAGTGCCGATGTAAAACTTGCTAGTGCAAAACTAAACTTAGAAGCAAAAACTGCTGAATTTGCTAAAGAGTTGCAAGATGAAACTAAAGCTCTTAAGGACTCTTTATTATCATCTATGCCTCAATTTAATGAGAGCTTAAAAACTAAGCTTAGCTCAATTTAAGGGGAATGGTATGAAAAGAGTTTTATTACTAGGATTAGCCCTAGCTCCCGTTGCATTACTTGCAAGCGATGGTGCGGTTGAAACAGATATTGTTCAAAGAACCGTTAACTTTATAATATTTGCTGCGATTTTATGGTATTTACTTGCTGATAAAATTAAAGCATTTTTTGCTAACAGAACTTTAAGTATTCAAGCTGAGCTTGATAAAGTTCAAGATACTTTAAAAGCATCTCAAGAAAAAGTTGCTGATGCACAGAAAAAATTAGATGAAGCAAAAAAATTGTCTTCAGAAATTATTGATGGTGCAAAAGCAGATGTTGATTCAATTAAACAAAAAGTTTTAGCTGCAATAGATGCTGATATTGCAAACTTAAACAGAAACTTAGATGAATCACAAAAAGTTGAGATCTCTAAAGCTAAAAAGCAAGTTGTTAGTGAAGTTCTAAATGAGCTATTAAGTTCTGATAATATTAAATTATCTCAAAACGAGCTAGTAAATATTATTCTTAAAAAGGTAGCGTAATGAAAGATTTAGTAGCAAAACGATATGTAAAAGCTTTAATTGAAGGTAGAAATAAAGATGAGATTTCTACACTATCAAGTAAATTAAATAAAATATCTTCAGCTTTTAAAAGCGACAAATTCAAATCAATTATTAGTTCTACAGAAGTAGATAGTAGTAAAAAGGTTGAATTAGTTTTATCTTTAGCTGAAGGTGCTGATAAGACATTAGAAAACTTTATTAAATTACTTAATGAGAAAAGAAGATTAGAGATTATTCCTTTTGTTGCTAGTGATTTAAATAATCAATTAGCAAGATTAAATAATACATATAATGGTGTTGTTTATTCAAAAGATGAACTATCAGCTGATTTTATCTCTTCAATTGAGAAACAATTTAGTAAAAAATTTGATGTGAATTTATCATTATCACAAAATATTGGTGATTATGATGGTATTAAAGTAGATATTGATGGATTGGGTGTTGAAATATCTTTCTCTAAAGATAGATTAAAATCTCAATTAGTTGATCATATTTTAAAAGCAGTTTAGAACTTATTAAAGGAGAATATTGAATGGGTGCAAAAATTCAAGCAGATGAAATCAGTTCGATTATTAAAGAAAGAATTGATAACTTTGAATTAAATGTAGATGTAAATGAGACAGGTAAGATTGTATCTTATGCTGATGGTATTGCTCAAGTTTACGGTCTAAAAAATGTTA
>CANRCH010000030.1 GCA_947629065.1 uncultured Aliarcobacter sp. | reverse complement strand
TAGAAAATTACAAAGAGCTAAAAGATGAGTTAGTCGCACTTGGACACAATTTTGTTTCGCAAACAGATACAGAAGTTATAGTTCATCTTTTTGAATACTACAATAACTCTTTAAAAGACTCTACAAAGGCTTTTCAAAAAACGATTGAGCGACTTGAAGGTGCTTATGCGATATTATTAATCACAAAAGATGAGCCAGAAAAAATATTTTTCTATAAGCTAGGAAGCCCAATGATTGTGGCAAAGGGACTTGAAAAAGATGAGGTTTTATTTGCATCGTCTGATTCAGCACTTATTGGACTTGCTAGTGATGTTGTCTATCTTGATGATAGAGTTGGTGGAGTTGCAAGTAAAAATGGTATAGAGTTTTTTTCTAAAAATATAACTTGGTCAAAACTTCCTACATCTAAACAAAGTGCCCAAAAAGAGGGTTATAGATATTTTATGGAAAAAGAGATTTATGAGCAAAGTGTTGTTGTAAGTGATACTATGCTTGGTCGTATTAAAGATAGTGAGATAAGTTTTGATGAAATAAATAGTGCAATTTTAGATGGAATTTCTGAGATTAAAATTTGTGCTTGTGGGACTTCATATCACGCAGGACTTACATCTTCATATCTGTTTGAGAGAATTTCAAAAATAAAGTGTTCGATTGAAGTTGCAAGTGAATTTAGATACAAAGAGCCACTTTTAACACCTGATACTCTTTTTGTGGTAATTTCCCAAAGTGGAGAAACAGCTGATACTTTAGAAGCTTTAAAAATTGCAAAAGCAGCTGGACTTAAAACTTTGGTTATTTGTAATGTGGACAACTCTTCAATGACAAGAGTTGCAGATTTTACTATTTTAACAAGAGCTGGAATTGAAAAAGGAGTTGCTTCTACAAAGGCATTTTCTACTCAAACTGTTGTTTTATGGATGCTTAGCCTTTATTTTGCAAAGATAAAAAATAGTGTTTCTGCTTCTTTTTTAGAAAATGAGATAAAAACTTTAAGAGAAGTTCCAAAGGCTTTAAAAGTTTATGAAAATATCCACGAAAAAGCAAAAAGATTATCAAAAAGATATTTACATGGACACGGATTTTTCTTTATTGGAAGAGATATTTTCTATCCACTTGCCCTTGAAGGTGCTTTAAAATTAAAAGAGATTTCATATTTACACGCTGAAGGTTATCCAGCAGGTGAGATGAAACACGGTCCTATTGCACTTGCAGATCCAGAGCTTTTTACAATAGCACTTATGCCAAAAACTTTGCTATATGATAAAATAAAATCAAATGTAGAAGAACTTAGTGCTAGAGATAGTACAATTTGTGCAATATCTTCAGCTTCTTTTGAACTTGCAGATGATTTTATAAAAATAAATGAGTGCAATCACTATATGCTAGAGTTTTTTGAGATGTTAATTGCCCTTCAACTTTTATCTATGGAAATATCAATAAGACTTAAAAATGATGTAGATATGCCAAGAAATCTTGCAAAATCTGTAACAGTAGAATAAAAAGATAAATAAAGAAAAGGTTTGATAAAATTACAAACTTTTTCTTAAAAATTTAATACATTAAGAAAAATAATTCTTTATATTTTATTTTAATTTCTTATAAAAAGAACTTTTTAAATGGAAAACAAAGGATGGAAAACAATTCAAGCAAAAGCTTGTGGAAAACAAAGGATGGAAAACAAAATGGAAAAAAAATCACAATATTTATTTACAAGTGAAGTAGTAAGCCCAGGTCACCCTGATAAGTGTGCAGATATTATTGCAGATTCAATAGTTGATAGGCTAATAATTGAAGATAGTAACAGCAGAGTTGCAAGTGAAGTTTTTGTAGCTGGAAAACATGTTGTTATTGGTGGTGAAGTAAAATCAAATGCAAAATTAAGTCAAGAAGATTATGAAAATATAGTTTTAAATGCATTAGCAAAAATCGGATATGACGGAAAGGGTGCATTTTCAAAAGAACAAGCACTTCACCCAGATGATGTAAAAGTTCAAGTTTTACTAAATCAACAAAGCCCAGATATTAGTCAAGGAGTTGATCAAAAAACAGGTGAAATTGGAGCTGGAGATCAAGGTATTATGTTTGGATTTGCTTCAAATGAAGCAGCTGAATTTATGCCTGCAGCCATTGTTTATGCAAGAAGATTAAGCGATACAGTTTATGATTATGCACTAAAAAACAAAGATAAATTTGGAGTTGATATTAAAACTCAAGTTACAGTTGATTATGGAACAAAAGAGAATTTTGAAAATTGTCTTCCACAAAAAATTCATACAATTGTAGTTTCAGCACCTTCAAATGAAAATCTAAAAATTGAAGAAGTAAGAGCTATTATTCAAGATTTAATTGATAATGCAGGACTTCCTGATAAATTATATGATAAAAATAGCACAATAATTCATATAAACCCAACAGGAAGATATGTAAATCACTCATCTTTACACGATAGTGGATTAACAGGAAGAAAACTAATTGTTGATAGTTTTGGTGGATATGCACCAATTGGTGGTGGAGCACAAAGTAGTAAAGATTATACAAAAGTTGATAGAAGTGGATTATATGCTGCACGATGGATTGCAAAACATATAGTGGCTTCTGGATTAGCAAAAAAAGCAATTGTACAAATCTCTTATGCTATTGGAGTTGCACGACCAACTTCTGTTGCAGTTGATACAATGGGAACATATACAAAACACAATGATGATGTTTTATCTAGCTTTGTAATGGAAAACTTTGCATTAACTCCAAAATGGATTACAGATAAATTTGCACTAGATAAACCAAGTTCTACAACATTTCTTTATGCAGATGTAGCTGCAAGAGGGCAAGTTGGACAGCCTGATTATCCATGGGAAAAACTGGACGAATTAGATAAGTTTAAAAATATTTAACTATAATATAGCTTTTAAAAAGGAGAATTTGAAATGGATTTAAGAAACCTATTTAGCAAGATTTCATTTGACAACAAAAATAAAGAACAAGCAACAAAAAAAGATGCACCAAGTCACTGGATAAAGTGTCCATCTTGTAGTGCTTTAATGTTCTATAAAGAGGTTGAAGTTCAAGAAAATGTTTGCCCAAAATGTAGTTTTCACTTAAGAGTTGGAGCAAATAGAAGAATAGAAATTCTTGCAGATGAAAATAGCTTTGTAGAGTTTGATGGAAATCTAAAACCAAATGACCCTTTAAAATTTGTTGATAAAGCATCATATAAAAAAAGAGTAGAAGAGGGTGTTTCTAAAACAGGAAGACCATCTTCAGCTATAAGTGGAGAGTGTACAATAAACGGTATTCCTGTACAACTTGTAGTTTTTGATTTTGCTTTTATGGGTGGAAGTTTAGGTAGTGTTGAGGGCGAAAAAATAGTAAGAGCAGTTAATCGTGCAATAAAAAAAAATCAAGGTGTGATTATTGTATCAGCATCTGGTGGTGCTAGAATGCAAGAATCAACTTTTGCTTTAATGCAAATGGCAAAAACAAGTGCAGCATTAAAAAAACTAGATAGCCACAATCTACCATATATATCAATCTTAACAGACCCAACAATGGGTGGAGTTTCTGCTTCATTTGCATTTTTAGGTGATATTATTATTGCAGAACCTGGTGCTTTAATCGGATTTGCAGGACAAAGAGTAATTAAACAAACTATTGGTGCTGATTTACCTGAAGGTTTCCAAAGAGCAGAATTTTTACTTGAAAAAGGTTCAATTGATATGGTTGTAAACAGAAGAGAGATGAAAAAAACTCTTTCTGATTTATTAACTATATTTAAAGATGACTCTATCAAAGAAGAGCAAATCTCTTAAATAAAAAAGCTTTTTTAAGCTTTTTTTCTTTTATATGAAAATAAATATCTACACAATTTTAAAACCATCAAAAGATAACTACGATATATTAATCCAAGATTTTATAAAAATGTCTAGTAAATTTGCAAAAGTGCAGATTTTCTATATATTTAATAAAGATATTGCAAAAGCACAAACAATTGGAGAAAAAGAGTCTCAAGAACTATATACAAAAACCTATGAACCATATTTAAAAGGTTATAATGTAGCACTTGATGTTCTTGGAAAACCACTAGATACTTATAAGTTTGCAAATTTAATAGAAAACAGAATGGAAGTTAATTTCTTTATAGGTGGTGCTTACGGTTTTCAAAGAGATTTTTTAAATAGATTTGATGATGTAATCTCTTTAAGTAATCTAACTTTTGCACATAAATTAGCCTGTTTAGTTTTGTGTGAACAGATTTTTAGAGGATTAAGCGTAATAAATAATCATCCATATCATAAATAATTTATTATAATTTATGTATAATCGATGAAGTTTAAAGTAAAAAAAGGATGAGATAATGGGTCTTAAAGCTTATATTGCAGTAACAATACTTTTTGTATTAGTTGTTTTTGGTTATCTGTTTAGTTTAGAGTTAGGTGATTATACTATTAGTTTCTTTGATTATAGTTCTACATTACCAGTTGCTGTTTGGGTTGTTTTACCTTTAATTATAGTTATATTAGCTACTTATTTACACATAATATTCTATGGATTGTTAAAAGTAATAAAACAAAAACTAATAAATAGTGATTTGGACTCAACAATTGATTTAATAAAATCAAAATTACTAGGAAAAAATAATAAAGTAAAATTCAAAACAAAGAAATTTAAAGAGATTTCAAATGTTTTAAATCAAGTTGAAATTAGTGTAAAAGATGGAAACTTCTCTTCAAGTAATGAAGAGTTAAATTCAATTATATCATCTATAAAAGATGTAAAAGATGGAAAATATTTAAATGAAAAAGAGATTAAATTTGATGAAAACTCTTCTTTAGCAAAACAAAATCTTTTAAATAAAATTGATGCGCAAATTGATTTTGCAGTTGATGTTGTTAAAAAAGCAGAAAACTATGATGCTGATGTTGTAAAACATGCATTTAAAAATGTTTTAAATGAAAAAAGTATGACAACAATCAAAAAAATCTATAAAAATATCACTTTAGATAAAGAAATAGCTTGTGATTTATTTAAAAAAGATATGGAAAATAGTGAGTTTGGATTTGATAATGATGAATTAATTGAGATTGTTAAATCATTAAACTTCACAAAAGAAGATTATATAAGATTAGCTAAAACATACAAAGGAACTCTTGACCCTGATAAATTAATCTCTTTATTTGAAAAACTATCAAATAACAACGAAGAAGCAACAGTTGCATACTTATTTGTTTTATGTGAATTTGAGATGATGGATAAAGTAAGAGATACAATAGCTGGAACAAAAGCAAATGAGTTCAGTTCATTTAAAGCACTTTTAGACTTAAGAGAAGTTGGAAAAAATTATACATTAGAGGAATTATCGTTTAAATAATGAGTAAAAAATTAGATTTTAGTAAACCACTTGTAGTTCTTGCACCACTTGCAGGATATACAGATTTGCCTTTTAGAAGTGTTGTAAAAAAATTTGGTGCAGATGTTACAATTTCAGAAATGATAAGTTCAAATGCACTTGTATATAAAAGTGTAAGAACTTTAAAAATGGTAGAAAAATCTCCAAGTGAAGACCCATATTTTGTACAAATTGCAGGAAACAAACCCGAACTTGTAAGAGAAGCTGTGGAGATTTTAAATGATGTTGAAGGTATTGATGGAATTGATTTAAACTGTGGATGTCCTGCACCAAAAGTTTTTAATCATGGAAGTGGATCAAATCTTCTTGGAGATTTAAAAAAACTTGAAGAGATTTTAAGTACAGTTAAAAAATACTCAAAAAAAGAGTTCACTAGTGCAAAAGTTAGAATTGGAGTAAATGAAAAAATCCCTGTTGAAATAGGAAAAGCAGTTGAAGCTTGTGGAGTTGATTTTGTTTCAGTTCATGGAAGAACAAGAGCAGGAAAATATAAAGCACCAGTTGATTATGAAGCAATTAGACAACTAAAAGCAGCTGTTAGTATTCCTGTTATTGCAAATGGTGATATAAAAGATTATGCAAAAGCAAAAGAGGTTTTAGAATATACAAAAGCAGATGGAGTTATGATAGGACGAGGTGCTATTGGAAAACCTTGGGTTTTTTACCAATTAAAACACCAAATTGAAGATATAAGCAATGATATAAAAAAAGAGATAATTCTTGAACACTACGATAAGATGATAGAGTACCATGGAGATTTTGGTGCTATAATCTTTAGAAAACTACTACATGCCTACTCAAAAGGCTACACAGGAGCAAATGAATTTAGAGATCTTGTAAACAGAGTTACAGATGTAAAAGTTATGAGAGATCTAATTGAAAGCTTTTTTTAAAATTTAATATAATTCAAAAGTTATTTAGATAAAATGTTACATTTTTAAAAGAAAATTTTTATTAATAAAGGAAATTTTTGTCTAAATACTATTTTGAATTAAGTATAAAACCTGATAATCAATTTGAACTTTTTCTAGATTTAATTGAATCATTAGTTGATGATGCTATTGAAGAGAACGATGGTGTAATCATAATAAGAAGCGAAGAGAGCTTAGAAGATATAAAAGATGGTGTTCTACAATTTAGTGAAGCATTAAATATAAAATGCGAAATTTCACATGAAGAAAAAGAGAATATAGATTGGATTAAAGAGTATCAAAACTCTATAAAAGCTGTTGAAGTTGGAAGTTTTTATATAAGACCTTCTTGGCTTGAAAAAAAAGATGGAAAGATTGATATTATAATAGACCCAGCACTTGCATTTGGATCAGGACATCACGAAACAACATCTTCTTGTCTTGAAGCTATTGATGAGTTTG
Organism: uncultured Aliarcobacter sp.; assembly: GCA_947629065.1. Taxonomy (GTDB): domain Bacteria; phylum Campylobacterota; class Campylobacteria; order Campylobacterales; family Arcobacteraceae; genus Aliarcobacter. The sequence continues at coordinate 8,137 of CANRCH010000030.1, read as the reverse complement.
TGAAAAAAGATGATACATTACTTGATGTTGGAACTGGAAGTGGAATTTTAGCAATTGCTAGTGCTAAAAAGGGTGCAGTTGTAGATATTTGTGATACTGATGAAGTTTGTTTAATTAGCACAAAATCTAACTTTGAACTAAATAGTTCAAAATTTAATAACTTTTGGATAGGTTCAGTAAATAGCACAAAAAACACTTATGATGTAGTTGTAGCAAATATTGTTGCAGATGTACTTCTAATGATAGCAAGTGATTTGAAAAAAGTTTTAAAATCTAATGCAAAACTTATTCTTTCTGGTATTTTAGATAAACATGAAGATAAAATCTTAAAAAAATTTAATGATTTAAAACTAGAAACAAGAATCCACAAAAATGAGTGGGTTACTTTGGTATTTACGAATAATAAGGAGTCATAATATATGAATAATCAACAAAATAACAATAATAAAAACCAACAAAACAATAATAATAATTTTTTCAATAATAATCCACTATTAGTTTTTGTTCTGTTTTCACTGGTTACTATTTTTGCTTTTAAGGCACTTTTCCCTGAAGATCAAGTATCAAATGGAAATAATGCACATGCTTTTGGAAGTAGTTCACATAAAACTGTTTCATATTCAGAGCTTAAAAAATTAATTTCAAGTGGAAGTATTGAATATGTAGGAATTGGAAATACACAAGTAAGAGCACTAAGTAAAGGTCAAGCTGGACAAAATGTAACTTTTACAGCAAGAAGAGTAATTCCTGATGAGACTTTAATTCCAGAATTAGAGAAAAATGGAATTTCTTATGGAGGTATAAATGAAGAGAATATCTTAAGTGATATTCTTTTTGGATGGGTTCTTCCTATATTTTTATTCTTTGCAATTTGGATGTTCTTAGTAAAAAGAATGCAAAAATCAATGGGTGGTGGAAGTGGAGGAATTCTAGGGATTGGATCTTCTAAAAAGATGATAAACTCGGAAAAACCAAATGTTAAGTTTGATGATATGGCTGGAAATAAAGAGGCTAAAGAGGAAGTTCAAGAGGTTGTTGATTTCCTTAAAGCACCAGATAGATATATTAAATTAGGTGCTCAAATACCAAAAGGTGTTTTACTTGTAGGTCCTCCAGGTACAGGAAAAACACTACTTGCAAAAGCAGTTGCAGGAGAAGCTGATGTTCAGTTCTTAAGTGTTTCAGGTTCAGCATTTATTGAGATGTTTGTTGGAGTTGGAGCTTCTAGAGTAAGGGATCTTTTTGAACAAGCAAAAAAGGTTGCACCTGCAATTATTTTTATTGATGAGATTGATGCTATTGGTAAAAGTAGAGCTAGTGGTGGACCAATGGGTGGAAATGATGAGAGAGAGCAGACTTTAAATCAGCTTTTAGCTGAAATGGATGGATTCTCAACTGAAGCAGCTCCAGTTATAGTACTAGCAGCAACTAATAGACCTGAAGTTCTAGACCCAGCACTTTTAAGACCGGGAAGATTTGATAGACAAGTTTTAGTTGATAAACCTGATTATGAAGGTAGAATTGAGATTTTAAATGTACATATTAAAGATGTAAAACTAGCTCGTGATGTGGATATTAAAGAAGTTGCAAAAATGACAGCAGGACTAGCAGGTGCTGATTTAGCAAATATTATAAATGAAGCAGCACTTTTAGCTGGAAGGGCTAGTAAAAATGAAGTTGAAGCAAGTGACTTTAAAGAGGCAGTTGAAAGACAAATTGCAGGTTTAGAGAAAAAATCAAGAAGAATTTCTCCAAAAGAAAGAAAGATTGTAGCTTATCACGAAAGTGGACACGCATTAATTGCTGAGATTACAAAAGGTGCAAAAAAAGTAAATAAAGTTTCAATAGTTCCAAGAGGACTAGCAGCTTTAGGATATACACTAAATACACCTGAAGAGAACAAATATTTAATGCAAAAACATGAGTTAATAGCTGAAGTTGATGTGCTTCTTGGAGGAAGAGCAGCTGAAGAGGTATTTATTGGGGAAATAAGTACAGGTGCTGGAAATGACCTTGAAAGAGCTACAAATATTATTAAATCTATGGCAACTATTTATGGAATGAGTGATATTGCAGGTTTAATGGTACTTGAAAGAAGAACAAATCAATTTTTAGGTGGACAAACACAAAAAGATTTTTCAGATGCTATGGCAAAAGAGCTAGATGATCATGTAAAAAATACTCTAAATGAAAGATATGAAATAGTTCTTCAAGCTTTAAGAGATAACAAAGAATCAATTGAAGAGATGACAGCTGAACTTCTTGAAATAGAAGTAATCTCAGGTGAAAGAGTAAGAGAGATTATTAAAGCAAATGGTGGAACTGTTTTTGATGGTGATGATTTACATTCAGAACCACTAAAAAAAGATGAGCCAAAAATTACAAAAACTGAAGATGAACAAATTAGCCAATCTTCTTCAGACTCTAACTTAAAAGATGATCAATAATATATTTTAGAAGCAAAAAGCTTCTAAAATATAAATTTACAAATAATAAAAATTTTCCCTTGACAAAATAAAAAAATTAAAATATACTTCTAATCTAAATAAAATTAAGAGGAGACGATATGAAAATATTTGATTTTTATAAAAACCATTTTCTAAAAAGTGTAAACTCTTCTTTGCTACTCAAAAACTTACTCAAATTTTAAATTATAAAGTTTAAAAGTCTTAAAAGTTCTTGTTTTTCTTTTTTATTAAAAAAAAGATATAATCAATTAGTATTATTATTAAGGTAGAGATTATGGATAAAAATAAAATTATAGTATTTGATACAACATTAAGAGATGGAGAGCAAAGCCCTGGATGTTCGATGAACACAGAGGAAAAAATAAGAGTTGCATTACAGTTAGAAAAATTAGGAGTTGATGTTATTGAAGCTGGGTTTGCGGCTGCTAGTCCTGGAGATTTTGATGCAGTTAGCCAAATTGCAAAAATAGTAAAAAACTCAACTATTTGTTCATTAAGTAGAGCAATAGAAAATGATATAAAACAAGCAGGTGAAGCTGTAAAAATCGCACCAAAACATAGAATTCACACATTTATAGCAACTAGCCCAATTCATATGAAATATAAATTAAAAATGAGTCCAGAAGAGGTTATTAAAAGAGCAGTTCATGCTGTTGAGTATGCTAGAACTTTCGTTGATGATGTAGAGTTTAGCTTAGAAGATGCTGGAAGAAGTGAAATATCTTTTATGAAAGAGGTAATGGATGCAGTAATAGGAGCTGGGGCTAAAACTATAAATTTACCTGATACTGTTGGATATAGATTACCAACAGAATTAGGTGCAATGGTAAAAGAGTTAAGCACTTATGCAGGTGACAGAGCAATAATTTCTGTACACAATCACAATGACTTAGGTTTGGCTACGGCAAACACTTTAGCAGCTGTTGTAAATGGTGCTAGACAAATAGAAGTTACAATAAATGGTTTAGGTGAGAGAGCTGGAAATTCTGCATTAGAAGAAGCTGTAATGGCTATAAAAGTGAGAAAAGATGTTTTTGGAGATTTATATACAGGAATTAATACACCTGAAATTTATGCAACTTCTAGATTAGTTGCTACAATTACAGGAGTTGAGCCACAACAAAACAAAGCAATCGTAGGTAAAAATGCCTTCGCACACGAAAGTGGAATTCATCAAGATGGTGTTTTAAAACATCAAGAAACATATGAAATTATGCGACCAGAAGATGTTGGAGTTATTAAAGATAGCACTTTAATTTTAGGAAAACATAGTGGAAGAGCAGCATTTAAGGATAAAATTGCACAATTAGGTTTTGATACTGTTAGTGATGAAGAGTTAAACTCAGCATTTGAAAGATTTAAAGTTTTAGCTGATAAGAAAAAAGATATTACAGATGATGATGTAAGAATGTTAATCACAAATGAGACTTTAAACCATGATAAAACTTATGAGTTAATGGGATTGCAAATAAGTGACTGTTCAAATGGAATGCCAATGGCAGCTGTTTCAATTAAATTTAAAGATGAAGTTTTAAAAGATGCAGGTTTAGGTGATGGAACAATGGATGCAATCTTCAAAACAATCGATAGAATGACAGGTTATACAGGTGAACTAAAAGATTATAAAGTAATATCAGTTAGTGAAGGAAAAGATGCATTAGCAAAAGTTACAACAAGAGTTAGTTTTGAAAATGATTCACAATCTTTTGTTGGACATGGATTAAGTATTGATACAATGTTAGCAACTGCAAACGCATATTTAGGAGCTTTAAACTCATATCTATCTCAAAAAGATAGACTTACAAAAAACTGTGGACATCAGGTATAAAAAGATAGGTTTTCCTATCTTTTTATAGAATATTATGCAAAAAATAGATAACAAAGAAGAATTAAACAATATTTTAAAAACAAATAGAGCAGTTTTACTATATTTTAGTGGGAAAGCTTGTTCTGTTTGCCATGTTTTAAGACCAAAAATAGAAGATAGTTTAAAAGAAAATTTCCCTTTAATAAAGCCTATTTTAGTAGAAGATAGTTTAGAAATAAGCACATATTTTACAGTATTTTCAAATCCCACAATAATAGTTTTTTTTGAAGGTAAAGAGTTTAAAAGATATGGACGAAATATTAGTTTAGATATTTTTAATAGTGAAATAAATAGAGTTTATGAGATGGTATTTTAAATGAGATTAGCTTTAATTATTGTTGTTTTAGTTTTGATTCTTATGCAGTTTATAAGACCCACAAAAGTTGAGTATATAGAAAATAGTCCTTATGAGTTAAAAACAGATGAAAATGTTATGCAAATTTTTAGAAAAGCTTGTTATGATTGTCACTCAAATGAGGTTAAATACCCTTGGTATTCTGATATTGCACCGTTTTCTTGGATGATTGCAAATCATACAAATCAAGGTTTAAGTGCCTTAAACTTCTCACTATGGGAAAAATATAATACTCTTGAAAAACAAGATAAAGCAAAAGCAATTTTTAGAACAGCACACTCAGCTATGCCACTTCCTGCATATACTTTAGTACATAAAGATGCTAATCTTTCAAAAGAAGAGAGAGAAGTAATACGAGCGTGGGCAAAAGGTAGAAGAAATTGAGAGAGGAAGTAGCAGAACTTCTTGAAAATAGAAATGAACTTCTAACTATTACATATTTTAAACTTCAAGAACTATTTGAGAAAAAATATGGTGAAAATGCACTTGTACTTATGGAAATAGGGACTTTTTTTGAAGTTTATGAAGTAAATAATGATGAAGAAAAAATAGGAAAAGCAAAAGAGATAGCCGAAGTTTTAAATATTCAGCTAACAAGAAAAAATAAAAACATACTTGAAAACTCTAAAGAAAATCCAATAATGGCTGGAGTTCCAGCAATATCTTTTGAAAAACATCTTGCAAGAATTATCTCATTACAAAAATATACAATTGCAATAATTAGACAAAAAGGTTTACCACCAAATGTAAGCAGATATTTAGATGTAGTTGTAAGTCCTGGAACAAACTTTGATTTTGTTGTAGATCAAGATGAAAACTTTATAACTTCACTTGTGGTTGATCAAATAAGAGGAAACTATTTAATAGGTTATAGTGCAATAGATGTAACAACAGGAAAGTGCTACTACAACGAAGTTTTTGGAACAGCCGAAGATAAATTTTTTGCACTTGATGAAGTGTTTAATTATATGAATATGCATAAAACAAGTGAAGTAATAGTTACTTTTGCTGATAAAAATATAGTTCAAAAAGAGTTAATAGATTATCTTGAATTAGGATTTAAAAGCCATCATATAAGAACTTTTAGACCAAAAATAGTTTATCAAAATGAGTTATTTAAAAATGTATTTAATATAGAATCTCTTTTAACTTCAATTGAACATCTTGATATGGAAAGAGTACCTTTAAGTAGTGAAGCATTGGCTATTTTAATAGATTTTGTTATTGCACACGATTCAAATATTATTCAAAAACTATCACTTCCAATAAAGCTAGATGTTAGCAGATATATTTACTTAGGAAATAATGCCCTTGAACAACTAAATATTATTGAAACATCGCATAATCCAAGCTTGATAAGACTTATAAATAATACTTCAACAGCAATGGGAAGAAGACTTTTAAAAGAGAGACTTACAAATCCTATAAAAGATAGTAAAGAGCTTCTAAGAAGATATAATTTATCAAAAGAGCTGTTTGATTACACTTCACCAATAGAGCAAGAATTAGGCAATATTTACGATATAGAAAGGCTTACAAGAAGAATAAAACTAAATAGACTTCACCCTTTTGAGTTGAACTATCTTTTTGATTCGCTTGTTAGCATAAAAGAGGTTGTGAAGTTTATGGAGAGCTATAAATTTTTAAATCCTCCTTGTAGTAGTGAAGAGATTGAAATATTTTTAAAATCAATAAATAGCACTTTTGATTTAAGTATTAGTGCTAGATTTATGTTAAAAGATGTTTCACAAAATATGATAACAAGTGGAATAAATGCACAAATAGATGAACTAAATTTACAAAATGAGAAATTATATTCAAAACTTGAACTTTTAAGAGAGCATATTTTAAGCTTTTTAGATGGAAAAGATGATAATTTTGTAAATATAAATAGACTTGATAAAGAGGGATTTTTTATAACTCTTACAAAAAATAGATACAATTTAATAAAAGATGAACTTCTAAAATCACATATAATTATAGATGATGAACTGCACTTATTTAAAGATTTCACTATAAAAATACAGACAAATAGTGTAAAAATATTTTCAAAAATTAGTGAAGATGTTTCAGATAAATATGTGCATAATTTACAAAAAATTGTAGAGATAAATAAACTTGTATTTAGAGAAAAAATAGAGGAGTTTGAGAAAAAGTTTGCAACACTTTTGCAAGAATTAGTTCAGTTTATTGCAGAAATTGATTTAACAGTTTCAAATATTAAAACAGCAAAAAAGTACAACTATGTTTGCCCTCAAATAGTAAAAACACAAGATGATGAAAACTTTTTGGAGCTTATAGATTTAAGACACCCAATAATTGAAGCAAATGAGGATTTTGGAGTTTATGTAACAAATGATGTGATTTTAGGAGAGCTTTCACTTGCAGATAAAAAACATAAAGATAATGTAGTTGTAAAAAACTCAAATCCTATAAATCTAACATCAAATAAAATGCATGGAATTTTACTTTTTGGAATAAACTCAGCTGGTAAATCTTCACTTATGAAAGCAGTTGGAATTGCAGTTGTTTTAGCACAAGCTGGATTTTATGTGCCGTGTTCTAGTATGAGATTTTCTATATTTGATTCTATTTTTACAAGAATTAGCGGAGCTGATAATATCTCTAAAGGATTATCAAGTTTTGCAGTCGAGATGATGGATTTAAAAAATATTTTCAATCGGGCAAATAAAAAATCATTGATTTTAGGAGATGAGATTAGCCATAGTACAGAGACTTTAAGTGGATTAAGTATAGTTGCAAGTGCAATTTTAAAACTATCAAAACTTGAAGCACTTTTTGTTTTTGCAACTCATCTTCATCAATTAGCGACTCTTCGTCAAATAGAAGAGCTAAAAAATGTAATTTGTCTTCATTTGGCTGTTTTATACAAAGAAGAGGATGATAAACTTGTATTTAATAGAAAACTATCTTTTGGAAGTGGATCATCAATTTATGGACTTGAATTTGCAAAATCTTTGCATATGGACAAAGAGTTTTTAAGTGTAGCAAATGATATTAGAAAAGAGTTAAGTGATGATTATAGCCCACTTGAAAGACTCTCAAAAAGAAAAGCTTCAAAATACAATAGTGATGTGTACGCTTCAACTTGTATAATTTGTGGAAGAGCTTGTGAAGAGGTTCATCATATTAAAGAACAAGCAAAAGCCGATGAAAAAGGCTTCATAGGGCATATAAACGCAAACCATAAATACAATCTAATCCCACTTTGTAAAACTCATCACAAAATGGTACATGATGGCAAAATAAATGTAAATGGCTTTGTAGCAACTAGCAAAGGTTTAGAACTTCACTATACTATGATTGAAGAGTAAATAGTTCTAAAACTATAAATTTAATTTATAAGCTATTTATATCTTCTTTTGCTCTTTTTGTAGAGTCTTTGAAACTTTCTAAAACATCTATAAGTGAGTATAAAAACTTTTC
>CANRCH010000029.1 GCA_947629065.1 uncultured Aliarcobacter sp. | reverse complement strand
CTCACTATTTGTATATAAAAAATCACTATACATATCAAAACCATAATCTCTTGGTGCAAAAGAGATATAATCAATATTCTCTTTTTTTAACCAATATGGTGACTTTGAACTATATGCTGTAATTAAATCTGTTTTATTTTCTATTAAATCATAAATATTATGTGAGTGTGAAATAAAATTTATTTTGTTTAAATCTATTTTTTTTGAGGCTAACATTGCCTTAAATGATACTTCATTTGAGTCATCAATTGTACTCATAACTCTTTTGTTTTCAAAATCTAAAAGAGTATTTATATTTGAACTTTTTTTTGCAATTACTTCAAGTGGGGTTGCTTGAAAAAGTGCCATAAGTGAGACTAAATTTTTGTATTTACTCTTTTCTAATATCAGGTTTTCTCTACCAACAGCAAAATCAACTCTTCTTGCTTGAACTTCATTTGGAATATCTATTTGATATTCAAAAGGTAAGATTTCAACATCTAATCCAGCATCTTTATAAAAGCCCTTCTCTTTTGCAATATAGTATCCAGCAAACTGAAATTGATCAAACCAAGACAATCTAAGAGTTAGTTTTTTTAACTCTTCATTTGAATAAGAAAATGTTGTAAGTATAAATATAAGAAAAATTATTTTGTTAAAAGTTTTCAAGCCTACTCCAAATTTAAAACATTTGAGTATATCGAATTTTTTTAGATTTTAAGATTAACAAATATCAAGAATTACTCTTGATATTTATTATTTATTACTATTAGTGTAAAAAGTGTCTAATTCCTGAGAAATAAAGTGCCATTCCATACTCATTTGCAGCTTCTATAATCTCATCATCTCTAATACTTCCACCTGGCTCAATCACACATTTAACACCAGCTTTTTGTGCTTCATCAATACTATCTCTAAATGGGAAGAATGCTTCACTTGCAAGTACTGCACCTGTTACATCAAGTCCTAAATCTTCAGCTTTCCTTAAAGCTGCCTTTGCTGCATCAACTCTAGAAGTCATTCCCATTCCAACAGCCACCATTGCAGAATTTTTTACATAAACTACACAGTTTGATTTTGTAAGACTTGCTATTTTATAAGCAATTTCCATATCTTTTATCTCTTGCTCTGAAGCCTTTCTTTTTGACATAAGTTTTGAGTTTTTAACTTCATCTTCTTTTACAAAATCTGCTTCTTGATAAACAAATCCACCATCAACTCTTTTGAAATCAAAACTATCATTTGCTAGTTCTAAATATTGCGTTTCTTGAGAAAAAAGTTTAATTCTTTTTTTACTTTCAAAAACAGCAACTGCTTCAGGTGTAAAGTTTGCAGCAAAAATAACTTCTAAAAAAATCTCATTCATTTTTTCTGCTAACTCTTTATCAACGCATCCATTAACTGCAACTACTCCACCAAAAGCTGAAATTGGGTCACATTTAAGTGCTTCAACATAAGAGTCTAAAAGTGTATCTTTTATAGCAAAACCACATGGATTTCCATGTTTTACTATACAAATAGCTTTATCTTTTCCAAAACTTGCAGCTATTCTTGCAGCTCCCGAAATATCTCCCATATTATTAAAGCTAGGCTCTCCTTTAATTACTTTAAATTTATTTGAAAACTGATTTTCAAACTCATATAAAGCACCTTTTTGGTGAGGATTTTCACCATATCTTGTATCAAATACTTTGCTTCCAACAATAAACTGTTTGTTTCCAAATCCACTATTAAATCTTTTGTTCATATAGTTTGCAATCATACTATCGTAAGATGCTGTGTGCTCATAGGCTTTTATCATTAAATCTCTTCTAAACTCTACTGTATTTGTATTATTTTTAAGGTTATTTAATACTAAATCATAATCAAGCACATCTGTAACTATAATAACACTATCAAAGTTTTTAGCAGCACTTCTAACCATCGCTGGTCCACCAATATCTATATTTTCGATAATCTCTTCAAAATCATCTGTTTTTTCTATTGTTGCTTTAAATGGATATAAGTTTACACAAACTAAATCAATGCCTTCAACTCCTAGCTCTTTGGCTTGGTCTAAATGCGATTGTTTATCTCTTCTATGAAGTATTCCACCATGAATATATGGGTTTAGAGTTTTTACTCTTCCTTCAAAACACTCTGGAAACTTTGTAACTTCATTTGCTTCAATTACAGCAATTCCCTCATCTTTTAAAGTTTTATAAGTTCCACCTGTTGAGATAATCTCATAACCCAAATTTGTAAGTTCTTTTGCAAAATTTACAACTCCACTTTTATCACTAACACTTATTAATGCTCTCAAATCATTCTCCTTTTTTTGAAATATCTAAAATAAAAAAAGTCAAGCCTTTAAAAGCTTGACTTTTATCTAAACTACTAATTTTTTAAGCGTCCATTACTTCTTTGAATCTATTAAAGTAAACTTTAGAAACATCTTTTAACTCTTTATAAATATCATTTATAATGATTTTATCTCCACCTGTTTTTCCTAAACCTACACACATTATTCCATGTTTAGCTGCAATTCTTTCGAATGCTTCACAATTTTTTGGCTCAACTTCAACTATTGCTCTACTTAAAGACTCTGCAAAAATATCTTTTGAATCATTTAAAGAGATATTTGCTTCAACCCCAATATTTGAGTGAATTGCCATTTTACTTAAACTAATTGCAATACCACCAAGATTTACATCTTTTGCACTTTGTAAAAGTTTGTTTTCATTTGCTTCAATTACCGTATCCCATAAAGATAACTCTTTTGTAAAATCAACACTTGGGTGAGTTCCTGCAACTTTTCCATAGAATTTTTTAAGATATAAACTTCCACCAAATTCAGATTTTGTATCTCCTAAAAGATATAAAATATTTCCACTATTTTGGAAACTTGAAGCTAATACATTGTTTGCATCATTATTTACTCCAACAACTGCAATTGAAGGTGTTGGATAGATACTTACATCATTTGTTTCATTATATAAAGATACATTTCCACTAACAACAGGTGTATTTAATGCTAAACAACTCTCTTTAATACCTTCACAACTCTCTTTAAATTGCCACATAACTTCTGGATTTTGTGGGTTTCCAAAGTTTAAACAATCTGTAATTGCTTTTGGTCTAGCTCCACTCATAGCTACATTTCTTCCACTTTCCATAACAGCTGCCGCAGCTCCTAGTCTTGGGTTAATATAACAAAATCTAGTGTTACAATCAGCACTCATACTTAAAGCTATATTTGTATTTTCAACTTTTATACAAGAACTATCAAGAGTTCCTGGTTTTTTTATTACATTTTCATTTTGATTGAATTGATTATGAATCCAAGATTTATCAACAACCTCTAAATCAGAAATTAAATCATCATAAGCTATTTGATTTGAGATTTGTTTATCTAAATTTATATTTGCTATTGTTTTTAAATATTCTGGATTACTTACAGGTCTATCTAAAATTGGTGCTTCTTCACTTACTGGCTGAACAGGAATATCTGCAACTTTTTCACCATTAAAGTATAGTTCCATATTTCCACTATCTGTAACTTCTCCAATAACAGCAGCTTCTAGCTCCCATTTTTTTACAATATCAATAATCTCTTGTTCGCAACCTTTTTTTGCACAAAATAGCATTCTTTCTTGAGACTCTGAAAGCATGAAATCATAAGGCGTCATATTTTTTTCTCTTGATGGAACTTTGTCTAAATGCATAATCATTCCACTTCCACTTCTTCCTGCCATCTCAAATGAACTTGAAGTAAGTCCTGCTGCACCCATATCTTGAACACCAACAATTAAATCTTTTTTAAAGATTTCTAAACAAGCTTCAAGAAGTCTTTTTTCTGCAAGTGGATCTCCACTTTGAATTTCTGGTTTATTATCTTCTAAAGTATCATCAAAAGAGTCACTACTCATAACAGCAGCCCCAACTCCCTCTTTTCCAGTTGCTTTACCTACATAAACAACAGGATTTCCTATTCCTTCTGCTTTTGCATAAAATACTTCATCTGCTTTTACAATTCCAAGGTTAAAAGCATTTACTAAAATATTTCCAGCATAACACTCTTCAAAACTAACCTCTCCACCAATTGTTGGAACTTCTACATTATTTCCATAAAATGCAGCTCCATCAACAGCACCTCTTAAAAGCTCTTTATGTTTTTTTGCTAATTCATCATCACCTTCAATATTTGCAAATCTAATAGAGTTTAAATTTGCAACAGGTCTTGCTCCCATAGTGAAGATATCTCTTAAAACTCCACCAATTCCCGTAGCTGATCCTTGAAATGGATCAATAAAACTTGGGTGATTGTGTGATTCCATTTTAAATACAGCAGCATACCCATCTCCAATATCAATAACTCCAGCGTTTTCACCAGGACCTTGAATTACCCAAGGAGCCTTAGTAGGAAAACCACTTAAATATTTTCTACTTGATTTATATGAGCAGTGCTCAGACCACATTGCAGAGAAGATACCAACTTCAACTAAGTTTGGTTCTCTTCCTAAGATTTTTTTGATATTTTCATACTCTTCAAGAGTTAGTTTGTGTGCTAGTGCCACATCTTGCATATTTACATCTTTATTTTGCATTGTCCGCCTTAAAATTGGATTGTTTTTTAAAGTAGGATTGTAGCGAAAAAGAGATAAAAAAATTTTTAATTCATAATCATTTTCTTAAAAAATAATATTTGAATTTTATTTAAGTTGCGAAACTGTATAATCAAAACCCTAATTTTTTGCTAAGAAGAGAAGAGACTTATTATGAAAAAAATCATTTTTATATTTTTAATTTTATTTAATATTTTATATTCAGCTAATATTGAAGAGTTAAACTGGCCAAAGGGTGAAACTTTTACTCAATTTTTAGAAAAACACTCAATTCCAATAAGTTTATATAACAGCCTAGACAAAGAAGACAAAGAGCTTTGTAGTGAGATTCAAGCTGATAATAGATTTTATTTATATACAGATGATAATGGGCATTTTAACCAAGTTTTAATTCCTGTATCTCTTGATATTCAACTTCATATTTATAAAGATAGCAAAAATGAGTTTCAATTCCAAACTCTTCCTATAAACTATGATGAACAAACTGAGTTTGTAGCAATCGAAATAAATGAATCAATATCAAATGACATTTATAAAACAACAGGAAATCCAGCACTTGCAGCAATTTTACAATCTTTATTTAAAAGCGGAGAAGTGAATTTTAGAAAAATGCAAAAAGGTGATTTTATTGCTTTAAAATATACTCAAAAATCATATTTAGGTAAAGCTTGGGGAATGCCAGAAATTGAAGCTGCAATGGTACAAATAAATAAAAAACCATTTTATAGATTCAAACACAATAAAGATGATAAATTTTATGACGAAAAAGGTGTTGGTTTTACAAAAACTTTCTTTTTTCAAATCCCACTATCATACAATAGGATATCAAGCCCATTTACTACAAAAAGATATCATCCTGTTTTAAAAAGATATAGAGCACATCTTGGAACAGATTTTGCAGCTCCAACTGGAAGAAATATCTATGCAGCAGGGGATGGAAAAATAGAATTTGTAGGAACAAAAGGTGGTTATGGTAAAACAATTATCATAAATCATCACAATGGTTATAAAACTCTATATGCACACCAAAGTAACTTTGCTAAAGGTGTAAAAAGTGGTAAAAATGTAAAGAAAGGTGAATTAATTGGATATGTTGGATCAACAGGACTAAGCTCTGGACCACATTTACACCTTGGATTATATAGAAATGGAGTTGCTGTTGATCCTATGAGTATAATTCAAAAACCAAAAATTGAAGGTTTAGAAGCAAAAGAGAAAACAAACTTTATTGCAAATGCTAAAAATATGATTAATTTAATAAATAAAGAGATAAAGAATCAAGAGAGAACTCTTCCTAAAAAATTTGATAGATTAGATTATAAAAGTGATATAAATGTTTTATAAGTTGTATAAAAAATAGAGTTTATATAAACTCTATTTTACTTTTGAAAAGAAGCAGAAACTATAGATAAAAACTCATCCTTAGTTTTCTTATCAGTTTTAAAAGCCCCTCTTAAAGAAGAAGTAATTGTAGTTGAACATATTTTTTCAACACCTCTCATCTCCATACACATATGTCTTGCATCAACAATTACTGCAACTCCTTTTGGTTGTAAATAATCATTTAAAGCATCACAAATTTGTTCAGTCATTTGCTCTTGAATTTGTAATCTTCTTGCAAAAACATCTACTACTCTTGGGATTTTACTAAGCCCCACAACTTTTCCATTTGGAATATAAGCAACATGCGCTTTTCCAATAATTGGCAACATATGGTGTTCACAAAAAGAGTAAAATTCAATATCTTTTACAACAACCATTTCATCATTTGTAGATGTAAATAGTGCTTTTTGAATTATCTCTTTTGGATCTTGTTTATATCCACTACACATAAATTCGTAGGCTTTTCTAACCCTTTTTGGAGTATCTAAAAGACCCTCTCTTTGTGTATCTTCACCAATATAATTTAATATATTCTTTATTGAATTTTCAAACTCTTCTTCTTTAATCATATTTTATATAATTCCTTTATTTTTAAAATTTAATTTAATTAAATCCAACCTTTTCTTCTAAAAATAATCAAAGGTGTAACTGCAGATAATACCATAAATGCTACAGAAAATAGATATCCATACTCCCATTCAAGCTCTGGCATTGCTGCAAAGTTCATTCCGTAAATACTTGCAACTAGCGTTGGTGGTAAGAAAATAACATTTACAATTGTAAATATTTTAATAACCTTATTTTGTTCAACACTTAAAAGTCCTACAAAAATATTTTGTAAGTAGTCAAGTCTTTCAAAATTGAAATTCACGTGATCAATTAAAGATCTAATATCCTTTAACATAATAGGTAAATCTTCTTTATTGTCTTGAATTTTTTGAGATTTTAAAAGAGAGTTTAATATTCTTTGTTTATCTATTAAGTTCTCTCTAATTTTCATATTTAAGTTTTCAAAAATAGACATTTGCTCCAGCAAATCTTCATTATCTATATCATCATTAAATGCTTGTTTTCTAATTGATGCTATATCTTTATTTAAATCTTCAATAATATCAGCATCTGCATCAATTCTAATATCAATAATTTGTGAAAATATAGAGTAACCTGTATCATACTCTCTTGGACTTGCTAAAAGTTTTTTAATTGAAGCATTAAAACTTGCTAGTTCTTTGTATCTAATTGAGATTAGCAATCCACCTTGAATAATAAATGAAACAGTTTCATTTACAGGTTCACTTGGATCATTAATTAAGAAATAACTATTTATCTCAATTCTGTCTTTCTCTTCCCAGTATCTTGAACTTAGCTCTATTTCCTCACTCTCTTGTTTTGTAGGAAACTCTATATTAAAAAGTGCTTCAAGTTGCTTTACTTCAGTACCTGTTGGAAATAGCATGTCAATCCAAATTACACTTTTTTTATCATCTTCACTTTTAATAAAGTCAATACCTTCAACAACTGTGAGTCTATTATTCTTTTTTATATAGCAATTAATCAAACTCTATCCTTTATTTTATAATGTTTCCCATATCCCAAATAGGCACAAATAAAGCTAACACTATCCAAAGTATCAAAGCCATAATTGTAAATAGGAAAATAGGTTGAATTAACAATATAAGGAAATCTATCTTACTTTGAAATCTATTTTTGTAAATCATTTTAACTTCACCAACAACTAAATCCAAATTATTCGAAATTTCAGCTGTATTAATTAAGTTTAAAACCATATCATCAAACAAATCTGATTCACAAAAAGAGATATTTATAGAGTTACCATTTCCTAATGCATTATCAATACTATGTATTTTATCCAATAAATAGTTATTTTTCACTAAAAGCTTACAAGTTTGAAAAGATTTGTAAAATTCATAATCTGAATTTTGCATAATTTCAAGAAGTAAAAATAGTCTATAAAGCTCTTTACTTAGGTAAATGTCTTTGATTAAAAATATATTCTTGACAATAGCTTTTTGGAAAAAATATGATATTTTTCTATTTTTCAAAAGAGTTATAATTAGTAAAATCATAAACAAAATTGCTATTAAAATATATAAAAAATAGTTAGAAAATATATACTCAAATTTTAAAAGTATCTTTGTAGCAAACGGCAAACTTTCACTTGAATTTTGTAAAATTATAGATTTAAAATTTGGAACAACATAGGTAAATATGGCAAAAACTGCTATAAAAAAACTAAATATTAAAAATATTGGATATGAAATTGCTTTTATAAAACTACTTTTTATTTTGTCCTCTTCATCTAAAAGAAGATTTAATACTTTTATATTCAATGCTAAATTACCATTTTTTTGTCCTAAATCTAGAAATGATTTAATTAGTGGATTTATTCTAAAATTTTCTAACTCTAAAGCTATACTATTTGAACTTGAAAATGAGTTTTTTATAGTTTGTAAAAACACTAAAATATTTTTATCTTTTTTGTTTTTTATAAGTATTTCAAGAGCTGTATTTAAATCAATATTTGATTGAAGCATTAAATTCAGTTCATAAATAAGAAGTTTCATAGCTTTTTTATCTATATATTTTTTTATAAAAAAACTCTTTTTGGTTTTTTCCTCTTCAATATTTAAAATATTTTTTGGTAATTCTATATCTTCAAAACTTGAAACCAAAAACTCTTTTTCTACTATTTTTCCATCTTCTTGGTATTTTATTCTATATTTTTTCATAAAGCGTTTACCACTTTTAAAACCTCTTCAATTGAAGTTATGTTTGCTTGAACTTTATCTTTTCCATCATCAAGTAAGGTTTTATAATTTACTGTTTTTAAATAGTTTAAAAGCTCTTGCTTGCTTGATTTTTTAAATATTAAAGATGAAATCTCTTCATCAATTTTTAATATCTCAGCCAAAGAACTTCTATCATAAAATTTTGTGAAGTTACAAATATTGCAACCTTTTGCAAAGCAATTTTTACAATATTGTAAAACTAATCTTTGTGCTAGAACCATTTTTAAACTACTTGAGAGTAAAAATGGATCTGCTTGTAAATCAATCAGCCTTGAAATAGTTTCAACAGCACTATTACTATGAATACTAGCAAGAACTAAATGCCCTGTAAGTGAAGCTTGAAGTGCAATATCTAGTGAAAATTTATCCCTAATTTCACCAATAAAAATAATATCTGGATCTTGCCTTAAAATATTTCTTAAAACTATTTCAAAACTAAGCCCTATTTTACTATTTATTGGAACTTGATTTATATTACTTAACTTGTATTCAACAGGATCTTCAATAGTTATAATCTTTTTTTCTTCACTATTTATTTCATTTATCATAGAGTACAAAGTTGTGGTTTTCCCACTTCCAGTTGGTCCACTTATTAAAATAAGTCCTTGTGTTAATTTTAAAAAATCTTTTAAACTTCCTAAAATATCTTCACTAAATCCAAGATTTTCTAAGCTTTTATCTATATTTTTATTATCTAAAATCCTAATCACAATTGATTCACTCTGTATTGTTGGCATAGTTGAAAGTCTAAAATCATACTTTTTTTCATCTATTTCAATAGAGAATCTTCCGTCAAGAGGAAGCCTAATTTGAGTTATATCTAAATTTGAAATCAGTTTTAAATATGAGGAGATATTTTTAATAAATTTATCTTCACAAGAAAAAAATATTTTCAATCTTCCATCTACTCTAAATTTAAACAGAGTCAAATCTTCAAACTTTTCTATGTGAATATCACTTGCTCTTTTTTCTAAACTATAAATTACCAACTCTTTTAAAAAGTCTTTCATAAAATCTTCACTTGCATTAGAATTTAATGACTTTTCAACACAAGCAAAAAGTTTTGAATTTTGTTCAAAATTTGCTAAAACAAACTCTATATCATTTTTTTCTATCTCAACAAAATTTATTATTTTTGTAAACTTATCTTTAATATCAAGTAGATTTGACTCTTTACAAACAGCAAATTTCATAGAAAAAGTATCTTCAGTTATTGGTACAATTTTGTTATTTATAAAATAATCTTTGTCATATTTAGAAAATAGTCTGTAATCAATTTTTAGTTTTAATAGATTTTGCATAAGAAAACTCCACTTTTATTTTATTGTTATCTTTTTCTAAAATTACAAAGTTTTTATCAATTTTAGTTAATTTATATTTATCTAAAAAATCCCCTATTTTTAACCATTTTCCATTTATAAAAGCATTTTTTCCTATAACTGCATTTAATTTAAAATCTTTTATATTAGCACTATTTTCTAAATTATCTTCTACATCTATATCTGTTTTATCTTCCAAATCTTCATCTATATTTTCAACTGTTTCTATAATATCTTCTTCTTTTTCATCTAAAAGATTATTTATAAACTCTTCTTGTTTTTTAATATGAAATTTATCAAATGAGATTTCAATATTTGATAAATATTTATCATTTTCTTTTTTTAAATGCACTCTTTTTATAGAGGAAAATGCATTTAAATTTTCCAAATCTTGCATAAAATCCACAATATTTTTTAGGTTTGAAGATATTTTGATACTAAATCTATTTTCAAAATTTTTGTTTTCAAGAAGTTCGGTTTTGTTATTTTTTGATGAGTTTTCAATCTTTTCAAAGATATCTAATGAACTTTCACTCATTTTTCTATTTTCAAAATCAAATATCTTACTGTTGTCAATATTTTCATCTTTTTGATTCTCTTCAAAAATCACAAAATAAAATATTACTAGAAGAATTGGCAAAATAAAAAGCTCTATTTTTATCTTTTTTGAACTATTTATATACTTTTCATTCAGATATTTTAACATCAGCTTGTGCCTTAAAAAGATTTTCATCATAAGATTTTATTTCAGAATTTAGAAAAACAAAATCTTTGCTTTTTAGAAAATTTAAAATGCTATCTTTGTTTTTTGAAGATATGGTTATTTTTAAATTATTATCTAAATATTTAAGCTCTTCTAGTTTTATATTTAGTTCTTGCATTGTAAAAAGAAGAGTATAAAACTCTTTATTTATATTTTTAAATTGGTAATTTTGTTTTATCTCTTCATAATTGATAGGCTTTTCATTAATTTTTTCATCTTTAAAGTATAAAAAATAAAAAACTAAACATAAAATCAATAAAAATAGATAAAAGATATAGATATAAAAAGAGAAATCTTGCTTATAGTTAAAAAACTTCAAAGTTGTTTTCCTTTTCTCTTTTAAATACTCTTTTTTAAGATTCTCAAACTCTTCAAAAGATATATTTCTTAATAAAATATCATCTAAAGAGAATCTATATTTCAAAAAATTTATAAAATCATCTTTGTTTAAATCTTTTTGTAAATTTTGAATATAGTAAAACTCTTGATTTTTGAAAATATATAAGAAATCTTGAAAAATAATAAATGAAAAAGTATCATCTTTTATATATTCTAATTTTTCAAAAACCTGAAAATCTGCATATTTTATAGATTTATCAAAAATAAGTAGTTGATAAATTTTAAGCTCTTTTATATATGTGATAATAATTTTTTGATTTTTATTTAATGTGATTTTTTGTAAGCCAAGATTACTTAATAAAAAGCTTTTTAAACTCTTTTTATCAATCTCTTCATCCACTTCAATATTATGAATATGTATATCTTTTGAGTTATAAATTAAATCCATAAAAGCTCTTTAGTAAAAATTTTTAGAATTTATACTAAAGTAGCTTAATTAGTAATTAAATATATTATTTATTACTTATATTTTGTTATTTTGCGTCTATATCATAACCTAGATTTTTAAGTGCTTCTTTATTTTTTGTCCAGTTTTTCTTAACACTTACAAAAAGTTCTAAATAACATTTTTGTCCACTTAACTCTTCAATTTTTGCTCGTGCTGCTTTTCCTATTCTTTTAATTGCAGTTGCACCTTTTCCAATAATCATACCTTTTTGACTATCTTTTTGTACAATTATTGTTGCTTTTATTACATCAACATTTGGTTTTTCTTCTATTTTATCTATTTTTACATCCGCTTCATATGGTATTTCTTCGCTAATATTTTCAAAAATAGCTTCTCTAATAAACTCTTTATAAATATCCCTTAAATGCTCTGTTGTCATAATTTCTGGGTCAAACAAATATGGATGCTCTGGTAGATATTTTACAACCTCATCTAAAACTGTAGATGGCTTTGTAGCTTTTTTAATAGAAATAGGAATAATAGCTTCATATTTATCACTAAATTTCTCATACTCTTGAAGTTTTTTTATAACTTCATCATTTGAAACAAAATCAATTTTTGTAAGAAGTAAAATATGTTGTACACCTTTTTTATTTTTCTCTAAAAAATCTTCATAATATTTCAAACTATCTGTAACAGGTGCCAAAAATAGTATTAAATCACAATCTCCCATAGCTTTTAAAGCTTCATCAAGCATAAATTGATTTAATAACTTTTCAGTTTCGTGAATTCCAGGAGTATCTACAAATATAATTTGATCATCTTCGTGCATTACAATTATATTTGATCTTCTTCTTGTAGCATTTGCTTTATGCGAAACCATTGCAAGTTTTTCACCAACAAGATAGTTTAGCAGAGAACTTTTTCCAGCATTAGGACGACCTATTACTGAAACATATCCGCATTTTGTCATATTTTTACCTTTTTAATTTGTTGAACCAATAATGTAGTAAATTGGCTTTTTATCAAGTCTTTCAACATCAACTTTATATTTTGTTGCCCATTTCCAAACAATATCGTGAAACTCTTCTATTACCTCTTCACTATCATTTTCGCATTTTATTTTTAAATAGTCTGTTTTGTTTGAAAATGCCACATATGCATTTAAAACTTTTAACTGATCATTTAAAGTTAAAATATGTTTTGCAAACTTATCAAAGTCTTTTGTAACTTCAATTATTTTTTCTGCTTGTCTTAAGCTAGAATCATTTTTTGAGTATCCAAATTGCGATAATAAAACTTCAGCAGTAATCTCTAGTTTCATTTCAATCCTTTTTATTTAATTTTGATATATACTATCAAAATAATTTTTAAAATATAATGATTTTGGAGAAAAAATATGTCAGTTTTAATGAGTTTAGCAATGTTTCCTACAGATAAAATAGGAAGTAAAAGCAAAGAGGTTAGTGAAATACTAAATATTATAAAAAATAGCGGTTACAAATATCAGCTTACTTCAATGAATACAATTGTTGAAGCTAAAACTTTACAAGAGCTTTTAGAGCTACTAAACAAGTGCTATTTAAGGCTTGAAGAGCTTGGTTGTAATAGAGTTTATATAAGTGTAAATTTTGATGCTAGATCAAGTGGAGAAAATAGAATAAATTCAAAAGTAAAATCTGTTGAAGAGCATATTGGAGATGTTAGCAAATAGTTGCTATAATAAAATAATTAAAAAAAAGGGGCTATAAATGGCATTTGAGAAATACTATGATGAAAATCTGATAAAAAAAGCTGATTTAACTTTAGATGAATTTCACTCAAAATTAAATGAAGCAAATGGTAGTTTTATTGGAGAATTATACTCTAAATATATGTATAGAACAAAAGATGAGATTTTAAGACCTTATCAAGTTGAACTTATAAAACTTCAAAATCACCTAGAAAAAAATAATGAAAAAATGATTATTTTAATGGAAGGAAGAGATGCCTCTGGAAAAGGTGGTGCAATTAGAAGAATTACAAGATATATGAATGAGAAGCACTATAGAGTTGTAGCACTTGGAAAACCTTCTGATGTTCAAAAAACACAATGGTATTACCAAAGATATGTTGAGCAATTTCCAAAAGGTGGTGAATTAGTAATATTTGATAGGTCTTGGTACAACAGAGCCATGGTTGAGCCTGTATTTGGATTTTGTACTCAAGAAGAGTATGAAACTTTTATGCGTAGTGTTCAAAGATTTGAAGAAGATTTAGTAGATCATGGTTTTCATTTTTTGAAAATCTATCTATCTGTTTCAAAAGAAGAACAAGCAAGAAGATTTGCTGAAAGAGAGACAAATCCACTTAAACAATGGAAACTAAGTGAAATTGATATGCAAATGCAAAGCAGATGGAAAGAGTTCACTCAAAAAAAATATGATATGTTAAAAAACACAAATACAGAGAGTTCTCCTTGGACAATTATACGAAGTGATAGTAAATTTTTAGCAAGACTTAACTCTATAAAAGTAATTTTAAACTCTATTGATTATGAAGGAAAAGATACAAGACTTGATTTTACAGTTGATAATGATATTGTTATAACTGCTGAAAAAGAGCTTGAATTAATGGGAAATAAAAGAACAGTAAACTGGGAAGACTAAAAACAGATAAAGAGTTTTTACTCTTTATCTACACCTTTAATTCTATATGAAACTCTATGAATTTGGCTTCTTCCGTATTTTTTTATAGCTTCAATATGTGCTTTTGTACCGTAACCTTTGTGCTTAAAAAAATCATACTCTTTAAAATCATCTGAAATTTTTATCATATATCTATCACGACTTACTTTTGCTAAAATGGATGCAGCACTAACACACGCATATTTTGCATCTGCTTTTATTTCATGTTGTAAATTTTCTATTTTAAAACTTGTGTTTCCATCCATTAAAAAAAGATTTGTAAACTCTTTTAGTTTTTCCATAATTTCAATTATAGACTCTTTTATACAAGCACTAATTCCAAACTCATCAATCTCTTTTGCACTTTTAAAAACAATATGATATTTTGAGTTTTTTAAAATTTCATCAAACAAAGCTTCTCTTTTTTTTTCAGTAAGTTTTTTTGAATCATTAAGTCCATCTATATCTTTTTCTAAAATAACACCAGCTAAAACTAAAGGACCTGCAAGTGGACCACGTCCAGCTTCATCAATACCACATAAATTATTCATAAATAACCTTTTTATATTTAAAAGATATTATATTTAAAAAAAGTTTTCTATAAAGACTTGACAAAGATTGACTAAAGTTATATAATTTCAATTAGCAGTTAAACATAAGGAGTGCTAATATGAATAATAATATTTTTGAACAGATGACAAATCAACTAAGAGAAGCTATTGATTCAGGATTGAATTTAGCTTTACATAATAAAAATCAAGAAGTGGAAGTGGTGCATTTACTTTGGGCATTACTTACAAATACGAATTCAGTTTTAAACCAATTACTAAATAAAATGAGTGTAAACAAAGCAGCCATTGAGCTTGAAGCAAAATCAAAAGCACAAAGTTTGCCAAC
>CANRCH010000028.1 GCA_947629065.1 uncultured Aliarcobacter sp. | reverse complement strand
TCTTTTAATCCATCAAGTGCTTTTTCTCCACCAAACATCTCTAAAGCAGCTCCAAAAGGAGATTGAACAACTGTATCTTTTAGTGAAATAAAAGCTAGTGAAAAATCTGTTTTTGAGATTAAACTTTCTATATCTATATTTTGATTACTGCTATTTATCTCTTCGTTGAAGAATTTATCTAAATTCTCTTTTGTAAAAAATTGATTCATAATTAAATCATAGATTGATTTTGTAAAAGTAGAAAACTTTTGCTCAATTACACCACTTCCATATAGATATGGAACTTTGTCAAACAGCATATGAATAGCTAAAGTGTTTGTAACAGCACCACTTAGTGCAAAAAGTCCAACAAGGAAAACTATATTGTTGTCGTTTGAGTATCCAAGTGCCATAATTAGAACACAAACAAGATTTATAATGTCAGTTTTTTTCATAAAACCCCCTTTTAAAGTCTAATAGGGGATTTTATCATAAAATATTTAAGATTGTTTTAATTATTTTTTGCAGTGCTCAGCGTAGTAGCTACCAAATTTTGTTTTAGTTCCACTCTTATTTTCTTCACTACTATATTTTGTAACAACAGGGTTACACTCATCAATCCAAGTAGTAATTCCATAAGATTTAACCTCATCAAATCCCATTTGTCTAAATGTTTGTGCATTTATTACAGCTCTACTTGCAGTATTACAAACTACAATTAGCTTTCTTTTTACAAATTTATCATCATCATCTAAAACTATGTTCTCTAAAGCTTTTTCAGGTGCTTCTCTTCCTACTCTAAAGCTTCCTTTAATAGCTCCACCCGTCCACTCTTCCATAGTTCTAACATCTACAACAGCCCACTCTTTTGACTCTAATGCTTTTTTTACATCATCAGTTGTTGCTAATGTTCCCTCTTTTTTTGCTTCATCTTTTAGTTTTTTTGATAAATCACTATATCCTAAAAATTCACCAGCAAATAGTGAACCTGCAAGTAGTGATGTAGCTAAAATTATTTTTCCAAATTTCATATCTAATTCTCCTAAGTAAAATATACTTTGAGTCTATAGAAATTTTGGTTAATTTATAATAAAAACTAATATTCTAATATTAATATTTCTTATAAGAAAATCTTATTTATAGTGCATCTGCTTATAACCTTCAAGCCTTTTTTTATAGCTTGAATTTAGCATTGCATTTTTATAATCAAGAAAATCTATTGCTAAACACTCTTGACTTCCTCTTCCTATTCGTCCAAGATATTGAATCAATCTTCCATAGTATGAAATAGGTGTTGCAAAAAGAATTGTATTTAAGTGTGGGAAATCTATTCCCTCTCCAAAAAATGAACTTGTTGCTAAAATCAAAGAACTATTTCTTATCTTTTCCATATTCTCTACTTGCTCTTTTTTATTTTGACTTCCATGAATTGCAACAAAAGGAATCTTTTCAAGTTCAAGCAGATTTTCCAAAATATTAATATGCTCAATTCTATCTGTTAGAAGAAGTATTTTTCTATTTAGATTTTTTTTGATTGTTTCAACGATTAATTTGTTTCTATTTTCATCTAAGCAAAGCTCATTTATTAAATTTGCATAATTATCCACGCTACTTGTAAACTCTGTTCTTACTATTTGAAGCTTATTTGTATGAGTTTTTTTCTTTTTGTATGAGTATGAAATTTCACCTAACTGCTGAAAAAGTATGGGTTCAAGTTCATCTTTTCTATTTGGAGTAGCACTAAGACCTAAAATATATTTTCCACTAAAATGTTTTATAACTTGTTCAAAAGTTAGTGCTGGAATATGATGGCACTCATCAACAATTACAAATGAGTAGTTTTTTATAAACTCAGGATTGTTGTTTAAACTCTGCATTGTTGCAATATCTAAGCTTCCATTTAAAGTATTTTTACCTTTTCCAAGTATTCCTATATCTTTTTTTGTATATGAAAAATAATCAACAAATCTACTTATCCACTGATCTAAAAGCATATTTTTATTTACAATTATCAAAGTTTTAACAGCTCTAGTTTCAAAAGCTTTTGCTCCAATTAATGTTTTTCCAAATCCTGGTGGCGCTACACAAATAGAAAAATCTCTTTTTTTAATCTCATTTATTGCCTCATCTTGTTCAGGTCTTAATGTAAACTTTACTTTTTTTGTCTCTATTTTTTCACAAACTCTACTGTCAATAAGCTCAAAATTAGCTCCATAGTTTGAAAAAAACTCTAAAACTTTATCTTTTAAACCTCTTGGAAGATATAAAAAATTCTCATCTTCATCAAAACCTCTTATATATTTTGGAGTGTTGTAAAGTGGTTTTCTAAGTGACATAAGAAGTTTTATTTGTGGATTTTCAAAACTAGCAAATGATTTAAGACGACTTAAAAGTGATTTTGATAAATCTTTTGTAGCTATTTTTAGACTACTATCTAAAATAATTTTTAGTTTGAATTTTGGGAACTCAATATTTTTCAAATCTTTTTCTACATTTTTACTGCTAGGAGTTTGTGAATATCTAAAAATAATCTCTTTTGAAATGGGCTTAATATTTTGTAAAACTTCCCACTGATCAGCAAAAACTTTGTTTGTATTAATATCAAAAAATAGTGTTTTGTTTCTATTTCTATAAAAAAGTTGTAAAGGTAGTTCTAAAGGAAAGCCCAAACTCTCTTTTGTTGCAAACTCTTTATTTGGATATAGTTTTGCAGAAATTCTTGCTTTTTGCTGAATAAATAGTGCAAAGTTATATGCAACTTTTGAAGCTACTTCTTCTTCAAAAAATATCCAAGCAAAAATTGAAGAGTATGAAGAAAAAGAAAAATATGCTTTTAAATTTAAATCATTTAAAACTCTTAAAAACATAAAAACATCTTCACTATTTAACTCAAACACAACATATTTAGAACTGTTTTTACTATCAATTAAATATGTTGCTAAAAAGATATTTCCTCTTAAGTGTTGCTCTATTTCATAATTAGTTATTGGTAGATAATCTTCACCTTTAAATGTAGCAGTAACAGGAAAAAATCCCTCTTTTAATCCATCTTTACTTTTCCATTTTTTAGCATAAATATCACTTCTTGCTACAAATAAAGATTTAAAAAGTTCAATTTTTTCATCTTTATTTAAATCTTTTTTTATAGGTTTTTCATCTTTTATTAAAGTTTGAACTCTTGCAATTTCTGCTTCAATCTTCTGTTTTTGAAAATATAGATCCTCTAAAACTTTTTCAAGCTCTAAACTCATATTTAAATAGCCTTAAAAATTTCTCAACTACCAAAAACGAACCAAAAACCAAATACTCTTCCTCATCTTTTATATCTAGTTTAGGAACTATCTCTATATTTAAACCTTTTATAATTTCTTCTAAAAGCTCTTTTTGCACAACTCTTTTATCATCTAAATTCATAATATAAAGAGATTTTATACAAGGTTTTAAAATAGTTAAAACCTCTTTAAAATCCTTATCTTTATATGAGTTGTAAATTAAGTTTATTTTTCTATCTTTAAACTCTTCATACAAAACTTTTGCAGCTAAAGGATTGTGTCCTACATCAATAGTTATATTTTCTTTGATTTTTTGACATCTTCCAAATAGTGGTGTATTTTTAAACAAATTTAAATCTAGTGGAATTTTTAACTCTTCCAAACAAGCAATTACTAGGTGTAAATTTCTTTTTAAATAACTTGCAAAACTACTATCTAGTTCATATTTATTAAAATCTTGAAGCCTTAAAATCTCTATATCTTTATTAAACTCTTTTTTAACTTCATCTTTTACACTAAATGCTGTTTTATAAACCTCATCATAAAGTTGATAACCTAAAATCATCTTTGTATCAACAGAACGCATCTTTGTTCTTGCTATCTCTTCCACACTATTTCCTAGAAAATCTGTGTGGTCAATATCTATTGTTGTAATTAAAGAAAGATTGTTTTTTACTACATTTGTAGCGTCAAACTCTCCTCCAAGCCCAGCTTCTAGTACTAAATAGTCACAATTTTTGCTTAAATATATAGCTAGAAGTGTTGTATATTCAAAATATGTAAGAATTTTTAAAAGTTCAACATCATAAATAGTTTGTAAAAACTTATGTGCATCTTCTAAAGATTTATCATCAATATCAGCTCCATTTAGCCAAACTCTTTCATTAAATTTTAAAATATGTGGTGAACTATAGTGTAGCGTTTTGTAGTTTTTTTGAAACAAATAGTGAGAAAGAAACCTTCCTGTGCTTCCTTTTCCATTTGTTCCTACAATATGAATCACAAAAGGGATTTCTATTTTATCATTTAAAATAGAAAAAGCTTTTTTTACAAAGCTAAAATCTATTTTATCGTAGTACATTGTTTTGTACTCTAAAAACTCTTTTAAAGAATAAGTTTTTAAATTTTCCATCTTATTTATTTAAATGAAGCAACTGCTATTTTAGAAAGTATTTCAGTTACAGCCATATCACTTGCTTTTGAAATAGCTTCAAATCTATGTGAATCATTTATCGTTCCACCAATATCAACAACAAAATCATGCTCTCCATCAACTGTGAAGTTCTTCGTTTTTTTACTCTCTTTATCAAAATATTTTACACCTATAACAACATTTGCTTTATATAGTTTGTTATAACCATCTTTATCATAACTAAGAGTTGAAAAACTAACACTACTTATTGTTAAATCCATTAAAACAACTGCTAGCTCCTTTTTATCAACCATATTACTTCCAATTTTTTGCATTAAAATCTTTGTAACTGAGTCTTTTACTAACACTGAGTTTTGTGGATCTTCAACTCTTACTTTTAAATCCACAAAAACATCTTTTTTTAACTCTTGTTTTGCATAAAAAGCTGTTGGCTTATATCCACAAGCTGTAAAAAAAAGTGCAAATATAAGTAAAAAACTGCCTATTATATGGTTTTTTGAAGCTCTCATATTATGCCTTTACTACAATATTTACTAGTTTTTTAGGTACAACTATCTCTTTGATTATTTGCATATTAAGAAGCCATTTAGAACCAGCTTCTTTTGCAATAGATAAAATCTCATCATTTGAAGCACTTGGATTAACTTCAATTTCACATCTTTTTTTACCATTTATTGTAACAGCTAAAACTATACTATCTTGAACAAAAACTTCATCTTTTACTTCTAAAATTTCATCAAAGTTTTTAAGATCAAACAGCTCTTTTGATAAATCCCAAGCAGTGTGTGGAATAATTGGCTCTAGAATATTTGTTAAAATATAGTATGCTTCTGTCCAAACTAAATCGTTGTTTTGATTTGATAAAGAGTTCATAGCTTCCATACAAGCAGCTATTAAAGTATTAAAAGCGTGTGTTTTATTAAATACTTCATTTGATTTATTCAATGCTTCATAAACTTTTTTTCTAGCTTCTTTCTCTTCTTTGTTTAGCTTACTATTATCAATATTTTTAATATCTAAAACTAGCTCTTTTTTAGCATTTACAGCTCTTTCGTAAAATCTTTTTATAAATTTAAAAGAGCCCTCAACTGCACTATCATTCCACTCTAGCTCTTTTGTTGGTGGTGCTGCAAAAAGAATAAACAATCTTGCAGTGTCTGCTCCATATTTCTCTATTAAAATATCAGGATCAACAACATTTCCTTTACTCTTACTCATTTTTGCACCATCTTTTAAAACCATTCCTTGAGTTAAAAGATTTTTAAATGGTTCACTTGATTCTGTATATCCTAAATCTCTTAGAACTTTTGTAAAAAATCTTGCATATAAAAGGTGCATAATTGCGTGTTCTATTCCACCAATATATTGATCAACATCCATCCAATATTTTGTATCTTCTTTTGAAATTCCCTCTTTTTGCCACTTTTTATAATTTGTTGCATATCTTAAGAAATACCAAGAAGATTGTACAAAAGTATCAAGTGTATCCGTCTCTCTTCTTGCATCTTTCCCACATTGTGGACAAGAACAGTTTTTCCAAGTAGGATGAAGTTCAAGTGGATTTCCCTCGCCTGTTATCTCTACATCTTCTGGTAATGCAACTGGAAGATTCTCTATTTTTTCTGGAACTAAACCACAATCTTCACAATGAATAAAAGGAATTGGTGCTCCCCAATATCTCTGTCTTGAAACTCCCCAATCTCTTAATTTATAATTTACTTTTTTTACACCAAAAGAGTTTTGTTCAAAGTGATAAATAATTACCTCTTTTGCTTTTTGATTATTTAAACCACTAAAGCTTTCACTATTTATTAAAACTCCATCATCAACAAAAGCCTCTTTTAGATTTTCAATTTCACCATCATTTCCAACAACAACTTGTTTTACAGGTAAATCATATTTTTGTGCAAACTCAAAATCTCTTTGATCATGTGCTGGAACACTCATAACTGCACCATCACCATAAGTACTAAGTACAAAGTTTGCAACCCAAACTGGAACTTTTTGTCCTGTTAAAGGATGAATTGCTTCTATTTCTAAATCTAGCCCTTCTTTTTCTTGAGTTGCTCTATCTCTTTGTGCAACTTTTTGCATATTTAAAATAGCTTTGATTTTATTTTGTGGAAGTAAATTTTTCTCTACAATATATTTTACAATTGGATGTTCAGGTGCCAAAGCACAATATGAAACTCCATAAATAGTATCAGGTCTTGTTGTAAATACAAAGAATTTTGTAAATGCTCTATCAAGTTTCATTCTTGTTTCAATTGATAGCTCAAATTTAAACTCTAAACCTTCACTTCTTCCTATCCAGTTCTCTTGCATTGTTAAAACTTGACTAGGCCATGAATTTTGTAAAAGCTTTAAATCATCAAGAAGCTCTTGTGCATATTTTGTAATCCCTACATAATACCCTGGCATCTCTTTTTGAACTACTTCATTATCACATCTCCAACAGCAGTTATTCTCAACTTGCTCATTTGCTAAAACTGTTGCACACTCATTACACCAATTTACAGTTGCATTCTTTTTATAAATAATTCCCGCTTCATACATTTTTATTATGAACTCTTGTTCCCATTTTGTATAAAGCTCATCACTTGTTGCAAACTCTTGATTTTTACTAAAAGATAATCCAAGTGAACTTAACTCTTTTCTCATATAATCTATATTTTCATAAGTCCATTTTTTAGGATGTAGTTTGTTTTTTATTGCTGCATTTTCAGCTGGCATTCCAAAACTATCCCAGCCTATTGGATGAAGAACATTAAAGTTTTGTTTTCTAAAATTTCTTGCAAATGCATCACCAATACAATAGTTTCTTACATGTCCCATATGTATTCTTCCACTTGGATATGGAAACATACTTAATATATATTTTTTCTCTTTTTTATAACTATCTTCTGGTTCAAAAGAGTCATTTTTATCCCAATACTCTTGCCACTTATATTCAATATCTTTTGCACTATATTGCATTAAAATTCATCCTTTTCTTTATTTTTTGCACTCTCAATTAAAACTAATGCTATTGAGAATAAATTTGCCACAATAGCACCTATTACTAAAGCCATTGCAAGTTTTAAATTTTCAGTAAATACGAATACTAAAAATGCTGGGATTAAGTGTAAATCAGCAACAAAAGAACTCGCAAGAAGTTCAGCTGATAGTAGATTTTTTACACCTAGTTTTAAAATAGTTGAAATCAAATTAACACCAGCTGCAACAAAAAGTGCAATAATATTTGGTTCATATAAAAAACCTGCTGTTGTTGTTAGTGACATTAAAGTAAAAAAAATATAATTTACCTTTCCCCAATCCATTTTGTTCCTCTTTTTCTTTAATTTTTAAATTTGCATAATATCAAAATAACACTAAAAAATTACTTTTTTAGATTAAAAGCAAATATTTAATTTCTTTTAGATATTATTTAATAATTTTTTTTGTAGGACAACAAATGGATATATCTGTACTAATTGGTTTAATAGGATCTTTGAGTTCTATTTCTATAGGAGTTCTTTTAGAAGGGGGAAATCCTGCTGGAGTTCTTCATATTGCATCATTTATTATCGTTATTCCAACTGCAATGTTAGCAGCCGTAACAGCTACTGAATCACACCATGTAAAGGCTGCTTTTAAAGAGTTTAAAATGATTTTTAAAAAGCTTCCAATTAATTTTGAAACAAGAATTGATGAACTTATTGAATATGCAATTGTCGTTAAAAAACAAGGAGTTTTAGCCTTAGAAAAAGATGTTCAAGGTTTAAATCATAAGTTCTTAAAAGAGGCTCTTAGTATGGTTGTTGATGGGGCAAAAGAGGAGCAAATAGAAGAGAGTCTTGAGCCTGTTATTGATGCAACTGAGGAGTATTACAACGGTGCTGCTCATTACTGGTTACATGCAGGTGAAACATCTCCAACTATTGGACTTGTTGGTGCCGTTTTTGGTCTTATTGGGGCTTTACAACAACTTGATAATCCACCAGCCATGGCAGCTGGAATTGCTGGAGCATTTACTGCTACAGTTATGGGAATTGGAGGTTCATACTTATTTTTAGGTGCTTGGGGTGCTAAACTAAAAGGAAAAGGTGCTGTTGTAATAAAAGAGCAACAACTAATTCTTGCAGCTGTAAAAGGTATGGCAAGAGGTGATGCACCAGGTGAGTTAAAACTTAAATTGGAAAAATTAATAACTCCAATGCCACTATAATTTGGAAATAATTTATGGCTAAAAAAAAGAAATGTGAGTGTCCTGGTGGAGAGAAGTGGGCTGTACCTTATGCCGATTTCTTAAGTCTTCTTCTTGCACTTTTTATTGCACTTTATGCACTAGCATCTGTTAATGTTGAAAAGCAAAAAGCACTTAAAGATGAATTTATAAAAATTTATAATTTTAATGCTGCATCAGATACTTTAAAAGAGCCTGAATACACAGAAAAATCTACAACAACTGATCCTATGGATGATCCTGAAGAAGGATCTAGATCTATTCTTGAAGCATACTCTAAACTTGATGAATTAGAAAAAAAGAATATAAAAGGTGGTCATATTGTTGAATCAAGTGAAGGAACTGTAATGACAATTCCAGCACAACTTGTATTTGAAACAGGAAGAGCTGATATTACAAATTCACATGCCCCTAGTTTCCTAAGAAAACTAGCACAACTTTTAAATACTATGCCAAATGATACAGAGATAAATGTAAAAGGTTATGCACTTGATAGTGAAGTTTCAAGATCTAAATATCCAGATGCTCTTGAACTTTCAACTGCAAGGGCCAATAGTGTTGTAAGAGAGTTAATTAAACTAAATATCCCAAAAGATAGACTTGTATCCTCAGGTCACTCTTCAAATGCTCCACAAAGCTTAAAAGATAAAAAAGTTGTTGCATTTGAACTTCATACTAAAAAAGAGATTGAAAATATTGGGGATATGGATATAGAATCAATATTCGATAGAATTGTAGAGTAGTATATGAAAGATGAGAGTAAAAAAAAGAAGTTTAGAAAACTTTGGCCAACTTCAAAATGCTGTATGAAAAAAGCTCTTGAACTAAATAATATAGGAAAGTATGGTTCGATTTTTGTAACTTCTTCTTTTATACTTATTGCACTTTATAATATGATAACTCTAAACTATTTTCTATTCTCTTTTATCTCATTTTTAATAAATCTATATTTCTTATCAATTGTTTTTATAAAGCTTGAGATGATTAAATTTGATCTATTAAATAAATATGTAGTATTTAGCCTAAGAGTTATGATTTTTCTTTTTCTTATAAATTCATTTGCTTATTTAAGCCATAATAGTGATTTTTCTAAGTTAGTTTTAGCACCAATGAGTTTTATTGGTGCTTATTTTATATTTTTATTATTAAAAAGAGACTCTATTTAAAAACATTTTTTAAAGCATCTTTTCTCTCTTGAATAGTGCTTGGGTTTTTATTAATCTCTTTCTCTTCTTTTTCGGGCATTAGTATTTTTGCAAAAACAATCACTACAACAATTAGTAAAGCTACTAAAATAGCTATCAATATTTTTATAGTTTTCATTCTTTTTTCCTTAAGTTTAAGAACTAATCTTAAACTCTTCCTTGTTCATACATAGCTCGAAGCTTCTCTTTCTCTTTTCTTTCAAGCTCTTTTTTAATCTCTTTACTTCTATAGTCATCTATCTTAAATCCTAAGAATTTAATAAATGGAGAAACAACAAAAATTGATGAATAAGTTCCAACAATAATTCCTACAAATAGTGTAAATGTAAAGGCATAAATGATTTCTCCACCAAATAATAACATTGTAATTACAACAAATTGAGTTGTTGATGATGTTAAAATAGTTCTTGATAGCATTCTACTAATTGATTCATTTATTAACTTATCAAGGTTTGTCTCTTTTGTTTTTTGTAATGACTCTCTAATTCTGTCATTTACAATAATTGTATCATTTATTGTATATCCAATAAGCGTTAAAATAGCTGCAACCATATCAAGGTTTACATCAATTTTAAATAAGCTTATAAACCCTAAAGAGATTATAACATCGTGTACAAGCCCAATAACAGAAGCAATAGCAAATCTATACTCAAATCGAAAAGTAATATATGCAAGCATTGCAAACATTGCAATTACTAGTGCAGTAATTCCTTTTTCTTTAAGTTCAGCTCCAACTTTAGCCCCAACCATATCAATTTTTCTAATCTCAAAATTTCCAGTTGGAACTAGAATTTTATTCATCTCATCACTAATATCATGAGTTAAATCACTAGAACTTCCTGTAAATCTTATTGTAATTTCATCTTTTGTACCAAACTCTGTTACAACTGAGTTTGCATATTTTGTATTGTGTAAAACTTCTCTAATTTTTTCTATTGGTGCATCTTTGTCATATTTTACTTGAACAATTGTTCCACCAACAAAATCAATTCCATAGTTTAAACCTCTAGTTGTAAGTAGAACAATTGAAGCAATAATTAATATTGCAGATACCATTAAAAATGGTATCTTTTTCCCCATAAAATCATAGGTTTTATTTGTATTAAATATTTCCATTATGCTACTCCAAACCATTTTTTATTGTTTTTATCTTTTGCAATTTTTGGTAAAAGTGCTTGATAAATACCGTGAGTTCCAACAATTGCTGTAAGCATTGAAGTTAAAATTCCAATAGAAATAGTAACTGCAAACCCTTTAATAGCACCTGTTCCATAAGCATATAGTACGATTGCCACTAAAAGAGAAGTGATATTTGAATCAATAATTGCTCTTAAGGCATTTGAATATCCATCTTCTATTGCTTTTTGCACACTTGCACCTGTTCTTAAAACCTCTCTTATTCTTTCATTAATAATAACATTTGAGTCAATCGCCATTCCCATTGTAAGAATAATTCCAGCCATCCCTGGAAGTGTTAATGTTGCACCAAAAAGTGCCATAACTGCTAAAATAATAAATACATTTGCGATTAAAGCTATATTTGCAATCATTCCAGCTCTTCTATAATAAACCAACATAAATAGAAAAATTAAAGCTGTTCCAGATACAAGTGCAACAAGTGAAGCTTTTATGCTATCAGCTCCAAGTGATGGTCCAACACTTCTTTTTTCCAAAAGAGTAACACTAGCAAGTAAAGCTCCACTTCTTAATGCAATTGCCACATTTCCAGCTTCAGCAACTGTAAATCCACCACTAATTTGCCCACTTCCACCACCAATTCTTTCATTTATATTTGGTGCTGAATATACTTTTCCATCAAGTACAATTGCTAATCTTTTGCCTACACTTTTACCTGTAAAATCTCCAAAAATTCTAGCTCCACTACTATTTAATGTAAAGCTAATAATTGGTTGATTTGTTTGACTAAATGCAACTTGTGCATCAACTATTTGGCTTCCATCTAAAATTGGAATCTCTTTTACAAGATATTTTCTATTTGAATCATTAATATCTTCTAAAATTAGATTTCCATAAGCAGCAGCTTGAGAGCTTGTCATTTGGTAAACTTGATCCATTCTCTCTTCATCAACCGCCATAAGTTCTAAATTTGCAGGTTTTGAAATTAAATCTCTTGCAGATTTTTCTTCTTCGGCTGTTTTAATTCCAGGAAGTTCAACCACAATATCAGTTTCACCTTGTCTTAATACTGTTGGTTCACTAAGTCCAAATTGATCAAGTCTATTTCTAATAGTTTCAACAGCTTGTGCAACTGAGTAATCTTTTGTTTTAATTATCTCTTCATTTGTTAAGTTAATTTTATAATCAATACTATCTTTGTTTATTTCTAAACCACTAATTTCACTTAGCATTTTATCAATTTTTGCTATATCATCTTTGTCTAAAAGTGAAAAATTAATGTTCTCTTCTTCAATAGTAAGTCCGTCAATTAAAATCTCTTCTTCATCACTAAAATGCTTAATTGCAGTTGCAATTGATCTCATTTTCGAATTAACAGCCTCGTGTGTATTTACACCTAAAAGCATATGAAGTCCACCTTGTAAATCAAGACCTAGATTTACTTTTTTTCCATAATCTGTTTGGAGTAAAGAAGGGATTGCTAAAACAACACCTAAAATAATACTAATTATAAAAATAACAAGTTTGAAATTAAAAATTTTCAATTTTTATCCTTAAATTTAGAAGTTTAAATTATAAGATATGAAACCATATCTTATAAATTTTAATCTTCAATCTTTCTAGCAACGAACTCTTTAGCTAGTCTAAGCTCACTTCCATCACTATTTTTAACAGCAAAATAAGTCTCTTCAACTTTTGAAACTTCTACCATTAAGCCACCATTTGTTACAATTTTGTCACCTTTTTGTAGACCTGCAATCATCTCTTTATGAGCTTTTGCTTGTTTTTGTTGTGGTCTTATAATTAAAAAGTAAAAAATACCAAATAAAGCAACAAGAGGTAATAATGAGCTTAATAAATCTGCACTTGATCCTTCCATCAAATTTCCTTTATAAAAGTAGTCTATAATGTTTCTTTTAAAAACTAAATATTTTAACAAAAATAATATAATAAAAGGCTTCACTACAGCATTTTTATTATCTTGCTTCATATATTTAGCATATTTTAATATTGAAATAAAAATTATTAACTCTATTTTAGGAATTATTGGAATATATCTTTTATTGTCAAATAATAAATATCAAATGGCAAGTAGCGGTTTTTTTATGGGACTGTTTTGGTGTAATTGGATGGCTGTTAGCCTTCAATATTATGATTTAATCTATATTTTTCCACTAGTTTTAATTGGAATATCATTAGTTTATGCACTAATTTTCTATATACTTGCAATAAAAAATAGTATATATTTTAAAGCCATTGCAATATTTATTTTTACTTTTATAGCTCCATTTGGCTTCAACTGGATGAAGTTGGAGTTAATTTTTGTTGATTCATATTTTAGTACTTCAAAAATAGCATTTATTGTAATATTAATCTCTTTTGTAATTTTTGAAGTGCTAAAAAAATACAATTTTTTAGCCCTATTTTTACTAATTTTTGCACTTGATTTCTCAAAAAAAGAGGACATTCCTGCTCCAAAATTAGATATTTTTATGCCTCAAACTTATGTTTCTCAAGATTTAAAATGGCAAAAAGAGAACTTACATGTTTTAATTGAAGATAATTTTTCTTTAATACAAACAGCAATAAATGAAAAAAAAGATTTAATAATACTTCCAGAAACTAGTTTTGCACTTGTTTTAAATACAAAAAAAGATTTAATGCATAGATTAATAGAACTATCAAATGAGATAAATATTGTTTTAGGGTCACTATATTATGAAAATAAAGAGATATTTAATGCTACATATTTGTTTAAACAGGGAAGTTTTGAAGTTGCAAAAAAAGTAGTTTTAGTTCCTTTTGGTGAAGAGATACCTCTTCCAAAGTTTTTTGTAGATTTAATTAATAATATTTTCTATGATGGTGCCGTTGATTATAGTAAAGCACAAAAACCAACAGATTTTATAATAAATGATACAAAATTTAGAAATGCAATTTGTTATGAAGGTACAACTGATAAAATTTATGAAAATTTAGATGATGTTAAATATATTATTATGACTTCAAATAATGCTTGGTTTACTCCATCAATTGAACCAACTTTGCAACATCTTCTTTTAAAATACTACTCAAAAAAATATAGTGTAATGATTTTTCATACAGTAAATGGAAGTTTAAATAATATATACAAATAATTTTGGTAAATGGAATTGTAAGTCTTGAAAACTTAAAAGAGCTTGGAAGCCTTGGATTTAAGGCATTTATCTATTTTGAGATTGTAAGTACTTTTGCTTTGGCTATTGGTGTTATTTTTGGAAACTGGTTTAGACCAGGAGATGGAATGAACTTGGATGTTTCAGCACTTGATGCAAAAAGTGTAGAAAAATATACAAGTGTAGATCCAGATAAGGTTGGAGATATTTGGGAGATTATGAAAAATGCAATTCCAACAGACCCAATCACACCATTTTTAACAGGTCAAACTCTACAAGTTTTAGTTATGGCTTTAACAATAGCAATTTTAGTATCTTTATTTGGTGGAAAATATAAACCAAAAATTTTAAAACCAGTTGAAGTTGCACAAAACTTTTTCTTTAAAATCCTAGTTTTTATTATGTGGTTCTCTCCACTTGCTAGTTTTAGTGCTATGGCATTTTTAATTGGTAAGTTTGGTATAGGTTCACTGATTCAAATGGGAAGTTTACTTCTTGTTATGCTTGCTTCTGTTCTAGCATTTATTTTTGTTATTCTAGGAATTATTACAGCTTTTTTTAAAATTAATATATTTAAATTTATGAGATATATTCAAAAAGAGGTTCTTATTGTATTTGCAACAAGTTCTAGTGAATCAGCACTTGCACCACTTATGAGAAGACTTGAAGCTGCTGGAGTTAATAAATCTGTTACAGGTTTAGTTTTACCAACAGGTTATTCATTTAATCTTGACTGTACAAATATCTATCTTGCTTTATCAATAATATTTTTATCACAGGCCTTTAATCTTCCTTTAACTATTGAACAACAACTATTTATAATTGTTATTTTAATGATTACTTCAAAAGGAGCAGTTGGAGTTACTGGTAGTGGATTTATAGTTCTTGCTGGAACACTTGGTGCTATGGGTGGAGCTATTCCTATGGTTACTGTTGCTGTTTTACTTGGAGTTGATAAATTTATGAGTGAATTAAGAGCAGTTGGAAATCTTTGTGGAAATGCAGTTGCAGCTGTTGTTGTAGGTGTTTGGGATAAAAAGGTAGATATGGAAAAATTCAAATATGCTTTAGATAACCCAAATAAAATAGAGAGTTCTATTGGTTGATTTTTTTAATTTTGCTTGAGAGATTCTAAAATCTCTTAAGCAATAAATTAATAATATTTTTAAT
>CANRCH010000027.1 GCA_947629065.1 uncultured Aliarcobacter sp. | reverse complement strand
CTCTTAAACCAACATCTGCTGTTTTTACCATATATTGCCAAACTTGGTTTTCCCATAAAATAGCAGTATTTAGGTCATTTGCTTTTGCCGCTTCATCAGCTTTTGCTTTTTCAGCTGGAATTTTTCCATATTGATCAAGTGCATCATTTACTAAAGATTTAACTTCAGGGTATTTGTCAAAACCTTTATCTTTTAGGAATTTAACAACACTTTGAATTACATCATCAGTTGCTTTATTCGTAGCTAAGATTTTATTATACTCTTTTTGTAGCTCTTCAGGAGACATTTTTGCAACACTTGCTGCTTTATAATCAGGATATTGTTTATTTGGGTCTTTAACATATAAATACCCCATCATCTCCAAGTGTAAAGCTGAACAAAACTCTGTACAATAGTATGGATAAACACCTTCTTGATCTGCTGTAAATGTAACAGAAGAAGTTTTACCTGGTTCAACAGATGCGTGAACATTTAGTCCAGAAAGTCCAAATGCGTGAGTTTCATCTTGTGCTCTTTCAAGGTTAGTTACATAAATTGTTACTTCATCACCTTTTTTAACTTCGATGTGCTCAGGGTTTAAGTGACTTCTAACAGCTGTCATATAAACTTTAACTTTGTTTCCATCTCTTTCAATTCTCTCTTGACCTGCAAGTGTAGCACCTTCGTGTTTTTCACCTGTTCTACTATTTGTTCCCATTTGATCATAAGTTTTTTTAGGATTAATTTTACTTGCATGGATTGAAACAACATCGTGTGGCTCTCCAAGACCAATTGGCATATCATAGATTAACTCCATTTTATCACTAGCTAAGTCAATTA
The DNA here is from genome assembly GCA_947629065.1 of uncultured Aliarcobacter sp. Taxonomy (GTDB): domain Bacteria; phylum Campylobacterota; class Campylobacteria; order Campylobacterales; family Arcobacteraceae; genus Aliarcobacter. Next base: position 14,488 of record CANRCH010000027.1, on the reverse strand, counting down.
GTTGGTGATTTTGTGGATGTAATGGACCTACTGGTAAAAATCTATCAATAGATAGTTTATTTAAAGCAATTCCATATTTACCTTTTGGTTTAGTTGATTTACCTTCCATTGAATCAAGGTGTCCGATGTTATAGTGAACATTTACTCTATCTAAAACTTTTAGGTTTTTAAAATCCCATTTAACAACTTGTGAATCAACATAAAGTGATGTATAAACAATTCCTTCTTTTGAATCAAAAGTGTTATGAAGAGGCCCAAGACCTAATTCAACTTGACCTTGTAAAGCTTTTTTGAAGTCTAAAATTGGAATACCAAATGGATCTTTAGCTACAAATTCACCTTTGTCAATTTGCTCTTTGATTTTTCTAAAATCAAATACAGTTACGTGAGTATCAAGTTTTCCACCAATAATAATATATCTTCCATCTGGAGTTACATCAACACCGTGTGGAGATTTTGCTTCAGGAAGTAAGAATAGTGCACCACCTTTAACAGCAGCTTCAATTGTTACAACTCTGTGACCATTTATAACTTTTACATTTTTAGGATCTTTTGCAAGTTTTTCTAAAATTTGCCAGTTGTAAATGTGTAAGTAGTCAGTATCATTTCTACTCATACCAGCTTCAAAAGGAGGTAATCCTTTTTCAATTCCACCTGTGTACATCTCTGAGTTAAAGCTGTTTGTAAACGCCCAACCCATAGATTCACCTTTACCAGCATCACTTAAATCTTGCATATAAGGAGGTAACTCTAAAGTAAATGACTCTTTTTCGTTAATTCTTCCCTTATCGTAATCAAATTTCCAAAGTGTAACCCCACCTCTATACTTCTCTTCGTAAGCTTCAATTGGAACCCAATCATTCTCAAGTGGAGCTGCATATTGACAAGCATCTACAATATATTCTGTATTTGGAGTAACAAAACTACCACCGTGAGTACTTTTTAATACAGGGTTTACAACAATTTGAACTGTTTCAAAATCGTGTAAATCTATAACAGCAACTCTAGGGTTTGCTTTATCATTTATAAATAGATAATCTCCAGCATACTCTCCATTTTTTTCACTAAAGTTTGGATGGTGAGTATCTCCCCATTTTATCTCTTGACCTCTAATATAACCTGTTTCAAGAAGTTTTTTAGATTCATTATCAAATCCATATCCTTGCCAAGGCTCAGGACTGAAAACTCCAATATATTTAAGAATTCTCATTGAAGGAACACCATAAACAATCACTTGTCCAGATTGTCCACCAGAACTAAATACATAGTATTCATCTTTCATACCTGTTGGAGTATAAGTTTTAGCAGCTGCTAAAACATCTCTTTCCGTTAGACCTCTATCTTTCATTACTTTTTGCAGATCTGTGTTTGATAACATAGATGTTGCAGAAAAAAGAAGCATTGAAGCCATTAAAGACACTCTCTTTAACATTTTTAACCTCCTACTAAATAAAGTGTAAAAAATGTTATTCCTATTTTTTAAAAAATTCATTAACCAATATCAATAAAAGTTAATGAATTTATGAAAAAATTATAAATTTTACTTATAATTATAGTTTGTTCTTAGAATATGAGTATAAAAGTAACATAGTTTTATGTTTCCATTTAATTAAATAACTTGCATAAAAATGATAATATTTTATAATTTTTTAAAAAGGAACCAAAATTGAGATATATTATCTTAGGTTTAATTATGGCAGGGCTATTTCAGGTGTTTTTTTGGCTAAGTCAAGACAATATGCTAACACTAAAAGATAGTTCGCAAGATAAAATAGAGTCGCTTTCATACTCACCTTTTGAAGGTTTTGCAAAAAAACTTTTACCAAGAGAACAAATACACTATGATGTAAAGATGCTAGAAACTTATACAAATAAGCTAAGAACTTATGCTACAAGAGAAGCAAATGAGATTTTAGAAGCTAGTTATGATTCAGATTTAAAGATAGATTTGGGACTTTGGTTAAGTGATGATTATAATGAAAACTATCTTGAAATCAAAAGAGCAGTTGAAGTAATAAATAGATTTCCTCAAAGAGTTGAAAATATTATTGTAGGAAATGAGGTAATCTTAAGAAAAGAGTTAAAACCAGAAGAGCTTATGGCATATTTAGACTTTATGAAAAGTTTAACTACAAAAAGAGTTACAACAGCTGAAACTTGGGATGTTTGGGAAAGAACACCAGCACTAGCAGAGCATGTTGATTTTATTACAATACATATCTTACCTTATTGGGAGAAAATTCCAATTGATAGATATAATGCGTTTTTATTAGAGAAATATAAAGTTGTTGAGGATCTTTTCCCAAATTCAGATATAAGAATAGGGGAAACAGGATGGCCAAGTCAAGGATATAATAATCATAAAGCAGTTCCTAGTATTAAAAACCAAGCAATGGCTGTGCGAGGATTTATTGATTTAGCAAAAGAGAACGCATGGCACTACAATATTATTGAAGCATTTGATCAGCCTTGGAAAGGTTATGATGAGGGAAATGTTGGGCAATATTGGGGTGTTTTTTCTATTGATAGAGAAGCTAAATTTAAATTAAGTGGACAAATTGAGCTAAATCAATATTGGTTATATCAAATGATTGCTGCAATTATTATTGGGGCATTATTAACTCTATTTGGTTTAAGAAGTCAAAGAGTAAATTTAAGTCATGCCCTTTTATATGCAGTTGCAGCACAAGGTATGGCATTTGGTATAGTTATGGCTGCTATTTATCCATTTGTAAATTATATGAATTTTGGAATGTGGATAATGTGGGGAATGGGAAGTTTTTTAATGATTCCACTTGTAATAATTACTTTGGCAAAAGCAAATGAACTGTTTAGATCAACAATTGGAGTTAGTCCAAATAGGTTAGTTCCTCTTGATTTAAAATCACAAAATGCACCACTTGTTTCAATTCATGTTCCTGCATATAAAGAGGAACCGCATATCTTATCAGAGACTTTAGAAAGCTTATCAAAACTTACATATCCAAACTATGAAGTACTTGTAATCATAAATAATACACCTGAAGATTACTATAAAGCACCAATAAAAGAGCTTTGTGAAAAACTAGGAAATAAGTTTAAATATCTAGATATTACATGTACAGGGTTTAAAGCAGGAGCTTTAAATATAGCTTTAGAATATACAGATAAAAATGCTGAAATTGTTGCAGTTATAGATGCAGATTATAAAGTTGAATCTCCTTGGCTTGTAGATTTAGTTCCACTTTTTGATGATCCAAAAGTTGCAATCGTTCAAGCACCACAAGATCATAGAGATGGAGATGAAAGTATTTTAAAAGCCGCTATGAATGCTGAATATGCAGGTTTCTTTGATATTGGAATGGTTGATAGAAATGAAGAAAATGCAATAGTTGTTCATGGAACTATGGTAATGGTAAGACTTAGTGCTATGATGGAAGTTGGTGGTTGGGGAACTGATACTATTGTTGAAGATAGTGAGTTAGGACTTAGATTATTTGAAGCTGGATATATTGCACACTATACAAATAGAAGATATGGATATGGAATATTGCCAGATAATCTTGAAGCGTTTAAAACTCAAAGACACAGATGGGCTTATGGAGCTATTCAGATACTTAAAAAGCACTGGAGAGAGTTTAAACCAAGTGCAAACAAGCTTAATCCTAGACAAAAGAACAAGTTTATAACTGGTTGGTTTTTCTGGTTAAGTGATGCTATGGGTCCTATTATGGCTGTTATGAATATTATTTGGGTTCCTGTTATTATTTTTGTTGGGGTTACAATTCCTACAATTCCATTAACAATTCCAATTATTACAGCATTTTTAGTAAATATTTTACACACATTTATTCTTTATAGAACGAAAGTAAAAGCAAGTTTCAAAGAGACAATCTTAAGTTCTATTGCATCTATGAGTTTACAGTTAATTATTTTTAAAGCAGTATTTGATGGGTTTATTAAAGATGGATTACCATTTAAAAGAACACAAAAAGGTGGAAAGGCTAAAAAAGGATCAAACCCAATTTTCTATGAGACAATTTTAGCAATTTTACTAACAACTGCTTTTGTAGCACTGATTGTTACAAATCACTCTGGAATTACAGAAATATATGTATTTGCAGCAACTATTTTTATTCAAACAATACCATATTGGTCTGCAATTATTATGAGAATTTTAGAACTATACTCACTAAGAAGTCAAAAAGCTTAAAAGCTTTCTGACTTATGTTTAATTATCAACAGGAATAACTGGATTTAAGCTTGAAGTATTATTTAAAAAGTGTCTATGCTTTTCAAACTGGTCAATAATATCATTTACAATAACTTCACTATCATATCCGTAAATATCGTAAGCTTTGTTTCCATCTTGTAGGCTAACTTCAGCTCTAGCATACTTTTTTTGCTCTTTATTTGGATTTACATTTTCAGGATAAGCATAAGATGGAGTATCGTAATTTCTGGCTCTTACTTCATAAATAAAGTCAAAATCTCCCGAGTGTTCAACTCTAATTGTAGATATTGATTTTTGCTTATCATTTGTTATTTCCACAATCCAAGAGTATTTTTCAAGCTCTTTTTTTACAATATTCATAGCTTCTAAAAGCTCTTCATTAATAAATCTTCTTGTCTCTTTTGGTTTTGGAAACTCTATAATTCTATTTAATCTATTTTGCCAAGTTCCACAAATTCTACCGTGTCGTCCTGCATTCATATGGTGCTGTAGGCTTTCACTTCTTATATATTCAAGATTTAAAGCTTTATAAATTCCCCAACAAGCAATCAATAAAACCACCACAAAAGGTAAAGCAATAACAATTGAAGCTGATTGTAAAGCTTCAAATCCACCTGCAAGTAACATGGCAATTGCTACAACACCTTGTGAAGATGCCCAAAATGCTCTTTGCCAAACAGGGTTTTGTGTATTTCCACCACTTGCAATTGTATCAACAACAAGTGAACCACTATCAGAAGATGTAATAAAAAATATTGCAACTAAAACTACAACAAAAATAGCTGTAATACTTGAAAAAGGAAAATACTCTAAAAACTTAAAAAGTGCGATAGAAACATCATTTGTAATAGCACTTGCAAGTGCATTTTCACCTTTTTCTATAATCAAATGTAAAGCACTATTTCCAAATACACTCATCCAAATAAATGTAAATCCAACTGGTACAAAAAGTACTCCAATTACAAACTCTTTTATTGTTCGTCCTCTTGAAACTCTTGCAATAAACATTCCAACAAATGGTGCCCAAGATATCCACCAAGCCCAATAAAACAGAGTCCAAGAACTAAGCCATGAAGCCTCTTTTTCATAAGTGTACATATTAAATGTTTGTTGCACAATTGATGAAAAATAGGTTCCTATATTTTGTACAAATGAGTCTAAAATATAGAATGTTGGACCAAATATAAGCACAAACATAAGAAGGGCAAATGCTAAAACAAGATTTAACATAGATAATCTTTTTATTCCCGCATCAAGTCCTAATGTAACAGAGATTAAGGCAATTGAACAAATTATTATAATCAAGATTATCTGATTTGTTAAGCTATTTTCTATTCCAAAAGCGTAGTTTAGACCTGAATTTATCTGTAAAACTCCAAGTCCAAGTGAGGTTGCTATTCCAAAAATAGTTCCTAAAACAGCAACAGTATCAACTGTATGACCTATTTTTCCATATATTTTATCTCCAATTAATGGATAAAGTGCCGACCTAATAGAAAGTGGAAGTCCATGTCTAAATGAAAAATATGCAAGAACTAAACCAACAATTGCATAAATAGCCCATGCATTTAATCCCCAGTGGAAAAATACTATACTCATAGCATTTTTTGCAGATTCAATTGTTTCTTTATCTCCAACAGGTGGGTTTGCATAGTGAAAAACAGGTTCAGCAATTCCCCAGAATACTATACCAATTCCCATACCAGTTGAGAATAACATAGCAAACCAAGATATATTTGAGTAGTTTGGTTTTGATTGATCAGGACCTAATTTAAATTTTCCAAATTTTGAAAGGGCAAGAAAGAGGGCGAAAAGAGTAAAAATTGCAACACTTAGCATATATAACCAGCCAAATTTTTCTGATACAAAATTTTTGGTGGAGGTAAAAAACTCATTTGCCAAAGTTGGATTTATAAAAGTAAAAATTACAATTATAGAAATAAATAGTACGGAGGGTACAAAGACGGGTTTTGAAATGGTTGATTTCATTTTTTTCCTTTAAAATAAATTTTTGCGTAACTATTAAAATAACATACAAGGCTTAAACCAAAGTTAGCTAGACTATAAACCACTATATAAAAACTATAAAAAATAACAAAAAAAGAGGTTGATTTGAAGAAGTATATATTGTTTGATAATGACGGTGTTTTGGTACATACAGAGCCACTTTACTATGAAGCAAATAAAATAATTTTGAAAAAAGAGTTAAATTTAGATTTAGAGTTTGAATACTATATGAATATTATGAGTAAAGGTGGAAGTGCTTTTGAATTAGCATTTTCTAATGGTGTTTCAAAAAGTGTGGTTGAGGCTTGTAGAACAAAAAGAGATAGTTTATATCAAGAGTTAATAACTACAAAAGATATTGCAATAAAAGATGTAAAAACTGTTTTAAAAGAGTTAGCTAAAAAATATAAAATGGCAATAGTAACCACTTCAAGAAGAGTTGATTTTGAGTTGATTCATAAAAATAGGGGAATTGTAGATTTTATGGATTTTGTGCTTTGTGAAGAGGATTATGAAAGAGCAAAACCATATCCAGACCCATATTTAAAAGCCTTAGAAATTTTTGGTGCAAGGGCTGAAGATGCAGTTGTTGTAGAAGATTCAAATAGAGGATTAGTGGCTGCTAAAAGTGCAAATATTGATTGTATTGTGGTAGAAAATGAGTTTACTTTAACGCAGGATTTTTCACAAGCAGATTTTTATATAAAAAGATTTGATGAGTTATTGAAGATTTTGTAATCTTCAATAAACTTAAAGTTTTTTAACTTAACTTTCCCACTTTGATTTAGGGGCTTTATAGTTTTTTATTTTTAAAATAATCTCATCTACATCGGAACTAACTATTAGCATATCTACAAATTTTTGACCAATAAACCCTTCATCGCTACAGTTTTGTAAAAACTCTAAAAGCTTATCATAGTATCCATTTATATTGTAAAATACGCAAGGTTTTTGGTGGTAACCAATATGTGCTGTGGTTACTACTTCAAACATCTCATCAAAAGTTCCATATCCACCTGGAAGTGCGATAAAAGCATCACTTAAGCTTTCCATTTTCTCTTTTCTTTGGTTTAGAGTATCTACTTTTATGATTTTACTTAATCTATCATTTTCAAGCTCTTTTGATGATAAATCATGAGTTATAACTCCAATTACTTCATTTTCAAACTCCAAAGAGTAGTTTGAAATAATCCCCATTAAACCCTGTTTGCTTCCACCATAAACTATTGAGATATTATTAAGTGCAAGTTTTTCTGCTAATTCAATAGCCTTTTCTTCATATATTTTATTGTTCCCAATACTTGAACCACAATAAATTGCTACTTTCACTATTAAAACTCCTTTTTATATGGCTTTACCAAAAGAAGAAGTTTTGGTAGAAGTAGTAGATTTGCAATTAAAACACTAACCATAACAATAGCTGTTAGAAGTCCAAAATATATTGTAGGAACAAGGTTTGAAAGCATTAAAATCGAGAACCCAATTACAATAATAAGTGTTGTATAAACAAGCGGATAACCAACAGAATTTAGAGTGTTTTTAATAGATTTATTGTAATCATATTGCGTTTGTTTTAGTTCATACTCAAATCTATACATAAAATGTATCGTATCATCAACAGCAATTCCAAGTGCAATTGCAGCAATTGTAATAGTCATAATATCCAAAGGAATTGCCAACCATCCCATAATTCCAAACACCAAAGATATAGGAATAATATTTGTTAAAATAGCTACAAACACCATTTTTACTCTTCTAAATAGAATTAAAAACATAATTGCCAAAACCAAAAGTGAAGTTCCAGCAGTTGCTATTTGTGAATCAAATAGAGATTGAAGCATATTATTATATAAAATCATAAGATTTGTAAGCTTGAAATCCACGCTTTTGCTAGAGATTATCTCATCTAAATCACTATTTATTTTTTTGATTAACTCATTTCTTCTTAACTCATCATTTGAGTCAATTATTCTCATATTTATTCTAGCTTCATTCTCTTCTATATTTACAAATGGGCTTAAAATAAGCTTTTTGTAATCATCTGGAAGTTGAGTATAAATAAGCGCAAGTGTTATTGCATCTAAATCTTTTCCATTGTTTAAAGTTCTTCCAACTTTTAGTAAAGTTGCAAATGATTGAACTTTTCCAACTTCAGGAATAGTTTCTAAATAGTTGTGAACTTTTTCAATTAGTTCTAGTTTATCTTTTGTAAACCAATATTGTGCATCATTTTTTGAAGCAGCAAACTCATCTTCAAAATCATCAAAGAAATCATTTTCAATATTAGTTTTTTCTTCAATTTTTGCACCATTTGAATTGAAATTTATTATAATATCCAAAGGTGTTGTTCCACCAAGATTTTCATCAATTACTTTCATTCCTTTGTATATTTCAGTATTTGATTTAAAATAGTTTATAAATGAGTTCTCTACAAAAACTTTACTAGCCCCAATAATTGAAAATAGTGCAAAGAAAACTGCAACAAAAATAATTGTCTTACCTTTGTTTAAAACTATATTTGGAAGTTTTGAAATAACAGTAGCCTTTTCTTTTTTTGTACTATTTCCTTTTTCTTGGGTTTTTCTATACTCATCTTTTTTTCCAAGAAGTATTAAAAATATAGGCAAGAAAATAAAAGTCAAAATAAGTGAAACTACAATTCCCACACTCATCATTAAACCTAAGTTTATAACAGGTTCAATTTTTGATAAAACAAGAGAAGCAAAACCAACAACAGTTGTCAAAATAGAGAAAATAGATGGAATTATTTTTGATAAAACTGTATTAATTACAAGTTTATATTGACTTGCGTTTTTATATTTGAAAAATAGTTCTCTATATCTTTCTATAAAGTGAATTACAATAGACATTGTAATTATTAGTTGAAGTGCCACAAAATTAGATGAAATAACTGTAACTTCCCAAGAAAACAGTCCTAAAATTCCAGCTGTACTTATAATTGAAACAAAGCAGATAAAAAGTGGAATAAATACCCATCTAGGGTTTCTAAAAATATAGTAAAGAATGAAAATAAAAATGGCAATTAGACTTAAACCATAAATAAGAAGGTCGTTTTTTACAAATGAAACAGCATCATTTGCAATCATACTAACTCCACCAAGAAATATTCTTGCATCATTTTCATAGTTTTTTATAATAGATCTAATCTCTTCAATATGTTGAGACTCTTTTACTCTTAAATCATCTCTATACTCTTTGAAATTAGCTCTAATCTCATCTAGCTCTTTTTCTTCAATATTAGATAAACCACTCTCTTTTTTCTTGTTTAATAAATCATCTCTTTTTTTAATAAACTCAGAATATTTATCATCACTTTTGATATTTAAAATTAGGGCAGTTGTTTTAAAATCAGCACTTACAAGTGCATTTTTATATATAGGAGAGTTTAAAAACTCATCTTTTACTAAGCTTTTATCAAACTCTTTTGTGCTTAAACTATCAACTCCAGCAACTAAATCGGTAATTGGTCTAATTGGAGATTGTAAAAGTGGAACTGTAAGAATAGAATGAATAGATTTTATATTTTCAACTTTTAAAAAATCATTGCTAATATTTTTTATAGTATCTAAAGACTCTTTGCTAAGTAGATCTTGTTTTGGAGAAAATGTAACTATTAAAAAATTAGAGGTTTCATATTTTTCAAAAACTTCTCTAAAATATTTTAAATCTTTATCATCTTCTAAAAGTAGGGTTTCAGCACTTGCATCTATTTGCATTTTGCTTGAGTTGTAGCCTAAAAATCCAACTAAACTCAAAGCCAAAAGCAAAAACAAAAAAGGATACCTTAAAATTAAGGTATCGTAGAATTTTTTATACATATTTTTATTCTTAATTATTCTTGATTTTTAAACTGTTCAAACATCTCATCAAAAGATTTATCTTTTAAAACAGCTGCAAACTGTTGTCTATATGTCTGAATAATACTAACACCAACTAAATCAATATCATAAATATACCATTCACCATTTTTTTCATAGAAATTATAGTTAATCTCATAATTTCCCTCTTTTCCAACAAGTTCTGTTTTTAGTTGAAGTCTTGTGTTGTTATAAGGTTCTAGTGAAATGATTTTAACTTTTTGATTGTTATATAAAGTAAGTTTTTCTGAATAAGATTTTTTTAGTTTATCTTCAAAAACATTTGAAAACTCTTTTTTTTGCTCTTCATTTATAGAAGCCCATGCGTCTTTTCCAAGTGCGATTTTTGCCATAAGATCAAAATCAAAAGCATCATTTACAATTGGAATAATCTGTTTTGCTTTATCTTCAACAGATGTTGTTTTGTTTTCTAAAACAACTAAAACACTATCTATTTTTTTTGTCATCTCATCAATAATTTCATCTTTTTTTATTGCATAAGCATTAGAAAAAGTGACCAAAAAAACCAAAATTGTTTTTAAAATTAAATTTTTCATATTCTACTCCGCTATCTCTTTATTTCTTTTTTGTGTATAAATATCTCTTAAATATGGATATAAATCAAGTGCATCTTTCTTTATACTATTATATAAATCAGGATGAAATGAGTACTCATTTGTTTTATATAAAGTGTCAATTCCAAGTTCTTGTAAATCATTTTGAGGTATTTTATATGGGATTGTATTATGACCTAATTGGCTTGTAGGTGCTAGTGCTAAACCAGCTCCCAAACCAACAATATCTCTTAGATTTGAAGGTCCTAAAATTGGTAAAACCACATGAAAACCTTCACCAACTCCCCAGTATCCAAGAGTTTGTCCAAAATCTTCATGATAAATCTCCATACCTAAAGTATTTGTAGCTTGGTCCATAAATCCACCAAGTCCCCAAATTGTATTTACAACAAATCTTCCAAGCTCTTTACTTGCATTTTCAAACTTAAATTGTAGAAGATTATTTACAAATCTAACAGGAAACATTAAATTTGTAAAGAAATTATCAATTCCAGTTCTAGCAACTTCAGGAACTGCAAAAGCATAGCTTTTTGAAACGGGACTTAAAACATAAGTGTAAAAGCCATCATTAAAAGAGGTCATAACTCTATTATAACCACTTAGTGGATCAAAAACTTCTTGATTTGATACTGCAAACTCTTCTTCAAAACTATCTGTAAAATCTGTTTCGTTTGCGTATAGAAACAGTGATAAAATCGATATTAAAAGAACTTTTTTCAATATTTTTCCTTTTTAAATAAAGCAAAATTATAGCAAAACTTTTAACAAATAAGCTTTAACTAAAATTTTAAAGAGTTTAAAACCTCTATAGCTTGAAGTGGATCTACTTGTAAAGAGTTTATTCTAATTGTAAAGTGTAAATGTGGACCTGTTACTCTTCCTGTGCTTCCACTAAGTCCAATAATTTCACCTCTTTTTACAAAATCCCCCTCTTTAAAATTCATTTTATTTAAATGAAAATAACAAGAATATACACCGTGCCCATGGTCAATTACTATTGTTCCACCTGCATAAAAACGATTTTTAGAAATTTTTACAATACCACTATTTGTAGCTTTTATAGGTGTATTTTCCATAGCTCTAAAATCTGTTCCACCATGATAAGATTTTAAATCACCATTATAAACTCTGCTTGTACCAAATGGGCTTGTAATATGTGAATCTAAAGGCATTATAAAATCTTCACTCCATAAAATTTTATCACTTTTACTTCTATAGATTTTTGTAGCAATTGCAGCCTCTTTTTTTGCTCTTTCTTCATTCTCTTTAGATAGTTTTATTTTTCCAGGTTCTACACTTAAAGTTTCGCTTTTATAATCTCCTTTAATAACTTTAAGTTGCTCTGATTTAAAAATTTTTTTACCATTTTCAAGATATGAAAATACTATATTATACTCATTTGCTTTTTGATAATATGAGATAGGAAGTAGGGCATAATAGTAGTTTTCTTTAAATGGATTTTTAAAAAAATCTATATTTTGCTTATCAAATGTAAGCTTTACATCACTAATATTTGGCTTATTTACCTCTATTAAAACAGTTCCTGCATTTTTAATAACTTTGCTTGATATTTCAAAAGAAAATGCAAAATTAGTAAAAAATAACAATATAATTAAAATTGACTTTTTCATAAAAAAATTGTAGCAAAAAAGTAATTAGAATTATGTTTATTAAATAATAACCTTAATTTTTGTATAATAAAGCCAAATTTTTAAAAATATATTTTTGGAGTAAAGAAAATGGGTAGAGCTTTTGAATATAGAAAAGCAGCAAAGATGAAAAGATGGGGGAATATGAGTAGAATATTCCCAAAATTAGCAAGGGCTATTGAAGTTGCAGCAAAAAGTGGTTTACCAGATCCTGAAATGAATTCAGCACTAAGAACTGCAATTTTAAATGCAAAAGCTGAAAATATGCCAAAAGCAAATATTGATGCGGCAATAAAAAGAGCAAGTGGAAAAGATGCTGCAAATTTTAGTGAAGTAAACTTTGAAGGAAAAGGACCTCATGGGGTTTTAGTGTTTGTTGAAACTGCAACAGATAATAATACAAGAACAGTTGCAAATATTAAAATGTACTTTAATAAATCAGGTGGGCAAGTTGTTCCAACTGGATCTTTAGAATTTTTCTTTGATAGAAAAGCTATTTTTGAATTTAATAAACCAGAAAATTGGGAGCTTGAAGAGCTTGAATTAGAGTTGATTGATGCAGGTCTTGAAGAGATGGAAGAAGAAGATGGAATAGTTCTTGTATATGCTGATTATACAGATTTTGGAAATTTAAACAATAAATTTGAAGAGCTAAAAATTGAACTTACAAAAGCAGAATTAAAAAGAATTCCAAATAATCCACAAGAATTTAGTGAAGAACAACAAGAAGATATAGAAAAGCTAATAGAAAAAATTGAAGAAGATGATGATGTTCAGGCTGTTTATACAAATATAGCATAAAATTTTAGATGCAAAGGAGAAGTTATGCAAGATAGAAATAGTTCACAAGAGATAAATGAAACAGGAAATGTAGATCAAATTAGAGAAATTTTATTTGGTTCTCAATCAAGAGAATTAAATAAAAGATTTGAAAAACTTGAAAGCGATATAAAAAGGTCTTTTGATGATTTAAAATCAAAAATGGAAAATAATCAAAAAGAGTTTAATAATAAGCTTGAAAACGAAGTTGAATTTATCTCTAAAAAGATTAAAAATCTAGCAACAACTCATAATGATGAATTATCAGATTTAAAAGATAATAATCTAAAACAGGAAAAAAGAGTTCAATTAAATATAGATCAACTTAATGAAGAGTTTAGTATTAAAATTGATCAATTAACTGAAGAGCAAAATATCAACAAAAATTCAATGACGGAAGAGCTTAATTTCTTAAAATTAGAGCTTTTTGATTTTATTGAAAATAGATTTAATGCTATGAATGAAGATAAACTTTCAAGAGATTGGGCTGCTGAAATATTAATTGAAGCTGCAATAAAAATGAAAGGAACATCTATTCAAAAAGAGCTTAACTTAAGTGAAGAAGTTATAGAGCAAAATGAACAATGATTATCAGAAGTTAAAAGAACTTTTATTAAAAGATGAAATAAAAAGTTTAGAAGAGTTAAAAGTTCGATTAGAAGAACTTGATAATCAAATAAAAAATGATGAGCTTTTTGAAGAAAGGCTAACTCCTGCTTTAAATATTGCTATAAAAAAGAGTGTTAAGTCTTCAAAAGATGATATTGTTGATAGTTTATATCCCATTATTGGAAATATGCTTACAAAATATGTATCAAGAACTTTTGAAGATTTAATAAACTCAATAAATATAAGAATTAAAAATAGACTCAGTTTTAAATCAATTAGTAGAAAAATCAGAGCAAAAGCAAAAGGTATTAGTGAAACTGAGCTTTTAATACAAGAGAGTAAAATATCTTATATCAAGACGCTTTTTTTAATAGACAAAGATAGTGGCGTAGTTATAACAACTTTGGAAAACAAAAATAGTAAAATAGCAGAACCAGAGATGGTTGCATCGATGCTTACAGCTATTAGAAGTTTTGTTAATGATTGGATTGAGCAAGGAGATGAAAATAAAGAGTTAAACACTATTGATTATGGTGGAAGTAAGATTATAATTGAAAGTGGAACTACTTGTTATTTAGCTGCTATTGTTGATGGTATGGTTAGTAAAGAAATATATAGAAATATTGAAAAATCTTTAGCTATAGTTCTTTCAAAATATGGCTCTAAATTAAGAGAGTTTGATGGAAATTTGGAAAAACTTCCACTTGAAAAAATAAATAAAATACTTTTACCGCTTTT
>CANRCH010000026.1 GCA_947629065.1 uncultured Aliarcobacter sp. | reverse complement strand
AGAATTTGATTAGCAAATAACGCTAAAAGAAGTTTTTCATCTGTTAATTCACCTTGAGATAAGTTTTTATAAACTTCTGCAATATAAGTATTTTTCTCTTTCAATTTTGCATCAGTTTTCCACATATCATAGATTAAATCTGTATTATCAGAGATTGATTCAACCATAACAGCATAAGATTTACTATGATTTGCCTCTTCATAAGCTTGACGGCTTAAACATGCATTTATTTCAGGTGCCGTTATATATGGATTTATATTATCCATTAGATTATTTGTTTGTAATGAGTCCATAAAGATTAGTTGAGATATTACTAAATCATACATTCTTTTTTCAGGCGCAGTTAGATATTTATAATCTTTTGCATCAGCTGTCATTTGAACTTCTCTTGGAAACCAAGTATTCGCTTCCATCATATCCCATAAATTAAGTGCCCATTGATACTTCATTCTTGTGAAGTTTATCATTCCATCACTATCACCACCAAAAACTCTTCTATCATTTAGAGTTTCTGTTGATTCTGGATTATAAATAGTTTTTCTTGACAATTCTTACCCTTTCTATATTATTGACAACCAGCACATTCCATGCTTCTATCTTCTATATCATTTTTTGCTTCTGGACTTTGACTTCTTAAATAGTATGTCGATTTAAGTCCTAGTTTCCATGCAAGTGTATAAATTTCATGAAGATATTTTCCACTTGCTTTATCTAAACTCATAAAAATATTTGTACTTTGACCTTGGTCTATCCACTTTTGTCTAATTGCAGCTGCTTTTATAACTTGAAGTTGATCTATTTCAAATGCAGGTGTATAGTATCCCCAAGTTTCAGGGCTTAATTTTGGTACAACAACAGGAATTAATCCACTAAGATTTTCTTCAAACCATTTTCTTTTATAAACAGGTTCTATTGCTTGAGTTGTTCCTACTAAAATAGAGATTGAACTTGTTGGTGCAATAGCCATTAGGTAACCATTTCTCATTCCATCTTTTTGTACTTTTTCTCTTAAACTCTCCCAATCACAAGAACTATCAAACAAATCTTTTTCTACTAGCGCATTTACAGCTTGTGGAGTGTGATCATGTGGCATTATTCCTTTACTCCAGTTTGAACCCTCAAATGTAGGATAACTTCCTTTTTCAAGTGCTAAATTTGAACTAGAAAGAATAGCATTATATGAGATTGCTTCCATAACTTCATCTATTTTTTTGAAGTGTTCACTACTTCCCCAAGCTATTCTTTCTGAAGCTAACATCTCAGCTTCTCCCATAACACCAAGTCCTATACTTCTAGATTTTAGGTTTGTTGCTTTTACTTTTCTTAATGGATAGAAGTTTAAATCTATTACATTATCAAGCATTCTAATTGCTGTTGGAACAACTCTTTTTATATCTTCAAGAGTGTTTATTCTTGATAAGTTTACACTTGCAAGGTTACAAACAGCCGTATCTCCATCAATTTTTTCTTTTTCAACAATAAATATTTTTTTACCATTTATACTATCTAAGGCTGTTACTTTATTTGCTTTTTTTGTAATTCCACCATCAACAACAATACTATCTTCTTCATCGAAACTCTCTATTGTTCCATCTTCAAACTCTAGTTTGATTTTATAGTAGTTTGGATTTGTATTTTGGAATATTTCTGTACATAGATTTGAACTTCTAATATGTCCTACATGGGCATTTGGATTAACTCTATTTGCTGTATCTTTAAAACATAAAAATGGGCTTCCACTTTCAAAATATGAAGTTAAGATTTTTTTCCATAAATCTTTTGCTTTCATTCTATCTTTTGTGATACTTTCATCATGCTCATAAGCTATATATTTATCTTCAAACTCTTGTCCAAAACACTCACTTAAATCACTAACCTCAGCTGGGTCAAATAGTGTCCAGTAAGAGTCCTCTAAAACTCTTTTCATAAATAAATCTGTAATCCATAAAGCAGGGAATAAATCGTGTGCTCTTCTTCTTTCTTCTCCAGAATTCTTCTTTAAATCTATGAAATCAACTATATCCATATGCCAAGGCTCAACATAAACTGCAATTGCACCTTTTCTTGTACCTAATTGATCAACAGCAATTGCAATATCATTTGTGATTTTTAAAAATGGAATTGTTCCACCCGCTGCATTTTTGTGACCATCAATTGATCCACCAAGGCTTCTGATTTTATTCCAATCCCATCCAATTCCACCACCAAATTTAGATAAAAGTGCCATCTCTTTGTAACCATCAAAAATACCCTCAATATTATCAGGGCTACTTCCAATATAACAAGAGCTTAGTTGGTGTCTATTTGTTCTAGCATTACTTAATGTTGGAGTTGCAAGCATTACTTCAAATTTAGAAACTACATCATAAAACTCTTTTGCTTTGTTTTGTTTATCATCTTCATTTTGTGCTAAGAACATTGCAATTGCCATAAACATCTGTTGTGGTAGCTCTATTGGTCTAGCTTTACTATCTTTGATTAAATATCTATCATATAGAGTTTTTATTCCTAAATAGTTAAATAAAAAATCTCGTTCTGGTTTTATATAAGCATTTAAATCATCTAAATCATATCCATTTGCTAAACTAGGAATTAATCTTCCAGCAGCAATTCCAAAATCAATATAATTTTTTAAATGGCAATAAGCTTCACCTTTTATTCCATTTGTTGCAATTCCAACTCTATGGTATAAATCATACAAAAATAGTCTAGCTGCAACAAAAGTCCAATTTGGAACATCAATATCTATTTTTTCAACAGCTGTTTTTATTAAAGCATCTTGAATATCACTTGAACTCATTCCATCAATAAATTTTATATGAGAATCAAGTTCTAGTTCACTTTGACTAACTCCATCTAAATCTTTTGTAGCATCAATAGTCATTTTTTGGATTTTTGTAATATCCAAATGCTCTTTTCTTCCATTTCTTTTTAATATCATTATTGACATACATTAACCCCTAATTTAGTTAAAAACTCTGTTATAGATTGCATCCACATTTTTTGTATAGTACTCAAAATTAAAACACTCTCTTATTTGTTCTTCACTTAAAGATTTTCTTAAATCTTCATCTGCTAGAAGATATTGAAGATATAAGCTTTCACCTTTTTCATTTGTTGTTGCTTTTCCTTGCTGTATCTCTTCCCAAACTTTCATTGCATTTCTTTGAACTATTCTATATGCATCTTCTCTACTAACACCTGCTTTTGGCAACTCTAGTAAAACTCTTTGAGAAAACACTAATCCACCTGTTAAGTTTAAATTTTTCATCATATTTTCAGGCATAACTGTAAGATTTGCAATAACGCTATTCATTCTATGAAGCATAAAATCTGTTGTTATAAATGCATCTGGTAACCAAAATCTCTCTGTTGAAGAGTGGCTTATATCTCTTTCGTGCCAAAGTGCAACATTTTCAAGTGCTGGTGTTACATAAGCTCTTATCATTCTTGCTAAGCCTGTTATATTTTCAGTTAAAATAGGATTTCTTTTGTGTGGCATAGCAGAACTTCCTTTTTGTCCAGCTGCAAAATACTCTTCAGCTTCATAAACTTCTGTTCTTTGTAAATGTCTTACCTGTACTGCAAATTTTTCAACACTTGAAGCAAGTAGTGCTAAAGTTGTAGCAAGTCTTGCATATCTATCTCTATGAATTACTTGATTTGAACATGGCTCAGGTTTTAGTCCTAATTCAGCCATAGCATACTCTTCAAGCTCTAAAGGTGCGTGTGCAAAATTTCCCATAGCTCCAGATATCTGACCAACTGCAATTACTTCCATAGTATCTTCAAGATTTTTTAAATGTCTTTTTACCTCATCATACCAAACAGCAAGTGTAAGACCAAAAGTGATTGGTTCACCATGAATTCCATGACTTCTTCCTACCATTAAAGTATATTTGTGTTCATCTGCTCTTTTTTTAATACTCTCAAGAAGCATCTTTACATCTTCAATAATTATCTCTAAAGAGTCTCTCATTTGAAGTGCAACTCCTGTATCAACAGCATCTGAACTTGTCATTCCATAGTGAAACCATCTTGACTCTTCACCTAAACTTTCACTTACACTTGTATTAAACGCAATTAAATCGTGTTTTGTAATAGCTTCAATCTCTTCAATTCTCTCCACAGAAAATTTTGCATTTTTTACAATTTTCTCGCAGTCACTATCAGGAATAAGTCCCAGTTTATTCCAAGCTTTTACAGCTGCTTTTTCAACTTCTAGCCAAGCTGCATATCTTGCTTCTTGAGTCCATTTTTCACTCATCTCTTTTCTTGCATATCTTTCAACCATCAAAAGTCCTTATAATCGTATTTCTATATTTTTTATTATAAAATAGTTTTAAAAATTAGTTTGTATTGTATCTAAAAGAACAAAAAATAAGCTAAATTCATAATAATCAATAGGAAGAAAAATTGCCATTTGTACTTAAACAATATAAAGCCTTAAAAGAGAAAAAAGTTCAAGTCTTTTTAAGCCATTATCTAAATTTTCCATTGCAACAAGCCCAAAGATTGGTATCTAAACAAAGAGTTTTTAGAGAAGATATGAGTGTAATTAACACAGGCGAAATTATAAATAGTGAATATATTTATATTGGTGTTTTTGAAGGAAGTACTAGGGGTTTAAAGCCTCTTTTAGAATTTAATGATTTTGCAATATTTGATAAACCAACTCATCTTATGGTTCACCCTATTTCTAAACATACAGAGTACTCTTTGCTTGATGAAATTAGGTATCACTTTGGAGAAAATGCAAATTTAATTCATAGAATTGATGCTGAAACAAGTGGGCTTGTAATTGTAGGAAAAAACAAAAAAAGTGAAATAGAGTTAAAAGATATGTTTCAAGATAAAAAATATCATAAATCATATCTTGCAATTGTAGAGGGGCATATTGAAAAAGAGATAAAAATTGATAAAAAATTGTGTCGTGAGGGAAAAGTAATTGGTGTAAGAATGAAAGCAATTGAAGAAAATGAAGAAAACCTTGACGGAAAAGATTCACTAACAATTATAAAACCAATCTCATATAACAAAGAAAAAGATTTAACTCTAATTGAAGCAATCCCACTAACAGGAAGGCAACATCAAATAAGAGTTCATCTATACTCTATTGGACATAAAATTTTGGGTGATCCAATCTATGGAATAGATGATATAAATGCTGAAAATTATCTAAACAAAACTTTAAGTATTGAAGATAGATTTAATGTAACAAAAGCTTCAAGACTTTGGCTTCATGCTAATTATTTAGAGTTTACTTACAAAAAAACAACTTATAAAGTTTTCTCAAAAAATAGAGAGATTTATGAGTATTTTAGTAACTAATTATTAGTAAAATTAATAATTTGTTACATGTAAAACCTACATATAATATAATTAAAACTAATATAAAAAAGATTTTTTAAGGGGATAAACTTATATGAGCAAAGAAGTTATTTTAGAAAAAAATACAATGATAGTTTCAGAAACAGATGAAAAGGGAATTATTATTTATGCAAATGATGATTTTTGTAAAATTGCTGGTTATTCAAAAGAAGAACTAATAGGAAAACCACACAATATTGTAAGACATAAAGATATGCCAAAAGCTGCATTTAAAGATTTATGGGACACTGTACAAGCTGGAAATATTTGGCATGGAATTGTAAAAAACAAAACAAAAGATGGTAATTTTTACTGGGTAAATGCAACTGCATATCCATCAAAAACAATTGATGGTAAAAAAAGATATATATCTGTAAGGGTTCAACCTACAAAAAAAGAGATAGAAAATGCAAGTAAATTGTATGAAAGTTTGGTATAAATATGTTTAGCAAGGGAAACGATTCAATATTAGATGCTTTAGATGGTATTGAAAATTATCTAAAAAATGATATAAACTCTATTAATAAAATAGATAAAGATTGCACAGGATTTAACAAAAAAGTAAAAGATAAGCTAAACAATATAATTGAGATTATGAATCAAAAAAATGATGAAGAACTTTTAGTTTATGGTGAAATTATGCTTATTTGTGAAAAATTATCTGAAGGTTATTTAAACGATAAAATATATCATACAAATATAAATAATCCAAAATTAAACTATATTTCAAAAACTATAAATTCACTTATTGATAATCAAACAAATATTGTAAATAGTATTTTAAAAATTCTAGAAGAATACTCTAAACACAACTATACAAATAGTTTAAATCTACCAAATGTAAAAGGTGAATTTAACTCTTTAATAAATGGTGTAAATAGTTTCCAAAAAACTATAACTGCTATGTTGATTGAAAATAAATCAAATGGATTAACTTTAGATGATAGTTCAATTTCTTTGCTTGAAAATGTTGATAATCTAAATATAAGTTCAAATGACACAGCAGCAAGACTTGAAGAGACTTCAGCAGCCCTGCAAGATGTAACAACAAATATTAGACAAAATAGTGAAAATATTTATAAGATGGCAAATCTATCAAATAATCTAAATATATCAGCAAAAAGTGGTGAAGATTTAGCTACAAATACTTCTAATGCAATGCATGATTTAAATGAAGAGGTAAAATCTGTAAATGATGCAATAACAATTATTGATCAAATTGCTTTTCAAACAAATATTTTAAGTCTAAATGCAGCCGTTGAAGCAGCAACTGCTGGAGAAGCTGGAAAAGGATTTGCTGTTGTTGCAGGTGAGGTGCGAAACCTAGCAAATAGGAGTGCAGAAGCTGCTAAACAGATAAAAAATATTGTAGAAAATGCTAGTACAAAAGCTCAAGAGGGTGAAAATATAGCAAGTAAAATGATTGAAGGTTATAAAGATTTAAATCAAAATATATTTCAAACAACAAAAATTATAGATGAGATCTCAAAATCTTCTAAAGAGCAATTAAATGCAATTGAACAGATAAATAGTGCGATATCTTCAATAGATCAACAAACGCAAAGAAATGCATCAATTGCTACAAATGCTCATGATATTGCCATGCTTATGGATAAAATTTCAAATATAATTATCTCAAATGCAAATGCAAAAGAGTTTATAGGAAAAGATAGCGTAAAAGCGAAATCTTTTTAGTTTAATATATATAAGAAGTGGTAATATATGAAGAGAAAGTGATGGTTCTCTCCATATTTTTACAATTAATATAATCTGGTTACAAGCACGATTAATATTAAAAGTATTACCACTATATACTGAAATAAGGCAAATCCTTAAATGAATTCCCCGCCCTAGAGTTAAACTCTTGCTATATCCACCCAGCAAAAAAAAAGGTAAAGCTAAAAAGCTCTACCTTTCTTAACTCATCTAATTAGTCCATCACTACTAAATAGAATTACCTTGTTTCAACGCAAAAATTATACCTAATTATAAAATAATGTCAAGATATATTTTTTGGTTCTATTTTCTTTGAAATTAGAAGTAAAAAAGCCCCTCCAAGCACTATTAAAGCTGTTAAATATAGTGAATAATCATAAGTTCCAAATTTTTCAATAAAATATACACTATATAAAGGTGCAATAACTTGCCCTATTCCATAAGAAGTTGTTAAAGCTCCCATTAATACAACAGGATTTCCATTTGAAAGCTGACCTCCAAGATTCATAAACAGGGCAACAAGCCCAATAAATGTCCCACCATATAAAACTCCACTTAGAAGATTTAAGTATAAATTTTGTGAGAATGCTGGAATTAAAATTCCAATTGTTTGAAGCAAAAGTGCAATTATAATTATATTTACACTTCCATATTTATGTGCAAGTCGCATCCAAATAATAGAAGATGGAATTCCAGCCAGTCCAACAAGTGTCCAAGTAATCCCTCCATATCCTTCAAGCCCTTCAAGATTATTAATAATATCTGGTAAAAATGTAGCCTGAACTACAAATCCAACACCTTCAGCAAAATATGCCATAATTAATAAAATCACAAATGGTGTAAAAATAGATAAATCAAATTTTTGTTTCACTTGATTTTGTTTTACCTCTTTATCAAAAGATAGAATATACAAACTATAAATTGATAAAATAATTGCATAAAAAGCCAAACTATTCCAAGCCTCTTCCCAAGAATATCCAAGGCTTAAAATATATCTTGCAATTAAATCTGTAGTTAAAATAGAAAACCCAATTCCACTAAAATGAATTCCCATAGCTTTGGTTTTGCTCTCTATTTTTAGTTTTTGCATAACAATAGCAGATCCAACAACAAGTGCCATAGCTCCAGCAAATCCACCAAGAATTCTGGAAATAATCCACAAAGTCTCATTTTTACTATAAACAAGCACAAAAGTTGTAATAATTGCTAAAATAATTCCAAATCTATATAAATACACTTTTATATTTATATCTTTTATAAATACAGATAAAATAGACCCAGCTAAATATCCAGCAAAATTTAGTGAAGCCAAAATTCCAACAAACTTAATACTTAAATAATCTTCAAGCATAGCAGGAATTAATCCTGTAAAAGCAAATCTTGCAACCCCAAGCCCGATAATAATTGAAAATATCCCAGCTATTAAAATTGCAAGATTATCATTTCTATCAAATAATCTTCTTAGCATAAAACTCTCTTCCTTAGTTTTTTTGGTATCATATCACTAAAGATTATTCTATGTCAAATAATCAATAATGATAGGTGATATAAGGAAAAATGATATGGATTTAAATTTATTAAAAGTTTTTGTAAGTGTTGCAAATAATAAAAGTATTTCAATAGCTTCAAATGAACTAAAATGTGCTCAATCTAATGTAACTTCAAGAGTAAAACAGCTTGAAAAAATTTTGGGTTTAGAGCTATTTTATAGGCTTCCAAAAGGTGTTATTTTAACTTCAAGTGGAGAAAAGCTTTATCCTCAAGCTTTAGAAATAATTCATAAAATGGAGAGTTCAATAGCAAGTTTAAATGAGGATGAAAGTATAAGTTCACTAAAAATTGGCTCAACTGAATGCAATGCTGTTGTGAGAATTTCTCCTTTTTTACTTAAACTTCATAAAGATTTCCCAAAAATACAACTTGAACTTTTTACAGGAACCACAAAAGATATTATGCAACTTATTTTAGATTATAAAGTTGATATTGCTTTTATAAGTGGAGAACCATCACATGATAATTTAATGATATTAAAGAAATTTGAAGAGGAAATAGCAATTTTAGAACCAAATGAAGAGAATACCCCAAATGTAGCTTTAAGTTTTAAAGATGGTTGTGTATATGATGAATTTTTAAAAGATTACTATAAACAAAAAAATATCTATGTTGAAAAAACTCTTCCTTTTGGGAATTTAGAAACTATTCTTTCTTGCATAAAAGTAGGAATGGGAAAAACCTTGCTTCCAACCAGTATAGTAAAAAAGATGGGTTATGCAAAAGATATAAAAATTACAGTTTTGCCAAAAGATGAAGCAAATATTCCAACTTGTTTGATTTGTAGAAAAGATAATATTCCAAAGATTAGTGAGTATTTAAAAAAGATGAACTTAGATTAATAAGCGATGAGTATAGGTGTTTTAGTTAAACTTCTGCTGTAAGTTTTATACTCATCGATTATTCATCTTATTTGTTATTTTTGGATTATATCAGATTTTTATTTGATTTTCATTTATTTTAAAAACTTATATAAAAATTTAATCTATTTGTAACCTTTTGTAGGATTTATCAGTTTTTTACAAAAAATTTAATATCATTATGTATTAAGGTATATAAAGATAACATTTCTTGTTTCGTTATATATAGAGTAATATAAAGGAAAAATATGTCTATATCATCAAACTTAACTTTAGAGCTTTTTAATAAGCCTTTTTTACTTGAAAAAAGAATTGACCTCTTAATTGCAATTAAAAAAACAGGCTCAATAAACAAAGCTTCAAAAGAGGTACCACTTAGCTATAAAGCAGCTTGGGAAGCTGTTGAAGATATGAATAACCTATCACAAACTCCCATTGTAATAAGAGAAACAGGTGGGAAAGATGGCGGTGGTACAAGATTAACAGAGTATGGAGAGAATCTTTTAAAAACCTACATCATTTTAAAAGAGGAACAAAACAAATTCTTGGAAAATCTAAACAGAATTACAGATATAAATAGCGGAACACTAAAAACTATTAGGAGACTTTCTATGCAAATAAGTGCTAGAAACCAAATTATTGGTAAAATTATTGATATAAATTTAGGAAGCGTAAATGCACAAATTACTTTAGAGTTAAAAAGTGGTAAACAACTTGTTTCAATTATTACTCTAAGCTCTGTTGATAATTTAGGATTAAATCTAAATGATGAAGTTATTGCACTAATTAAATCAAGTAATGTTTTAATTTCAACAGATACAGACTTAAAAATAAGTGCAAGAAATACTCTAAGAGGAAAAATAGAAAATATAAACAAAGGTGATGTAAATTCTGAAGTAACTATTGATGTGGATGGTGACAAAGTGGTTACTGTTTTAACAACTAGCTCTTTAGAAAATTTAAACCTAAAAGTAGGTCTTGAAGTTGATGCAATTATAAAAGCATCTGATATTATGATTGGTAGATAAAACCAAAGAATAAAATATAGGAAAATCTATGAAAAAAATTATTTTACTAATAGCTCTTTTAGCTTCATCTATGTTTGCTGGAACAATTAATATAGCAGTTGCTGCAAATGTTTCTTATGCAATAAATGATTTAATAAAAGAGTTCAACAAAACAAACCCAGATACAAAAGTTGAAGTAGTTCTTGGTGCTAGTGGAAACTTTACAGCACAAATTCAAAATGGAGCTCCTTTTGATGTTTTTATGAGTGCAGATATGAAATTCCCTAATACTTTACATAAAGAGAATTTAACAGCTACTGAACCTGCTTTATATGCTCAAGGAAGTTTAGCAATGCTAAGTGCAAAAGAGTTAGATTTTTCTAAGGGTATCAATGTAGTTGCACAAGAAAATATCAAACAAATTGCAATTGCAAATCCAAAAACGGCTCCTTATGGTGTTGCTGCTTCTGAAGCGTTAAAAAATGCAAATATTTATGACCAAGTTGAGAGTAAATTTGTATTTGCTGGTTCAATTTCACAAGCTGTAACTTATGCTTTAACAGCTGCTGATATTGGTTTTGTTGCAAAATCACTTTTATATGAAGATAAAATGTCTAAATATAAAGAGAATGTTCACTGGGTAAGTGTTGATCCATCACTTTATACTCCAATTGACCAAGGAATTGTTGTTTTAAAAAGAGCTGAAAATAACAGCGAAGCAAAAGCTTTTTATGACTTTATTTTAAGTTCTAAAGCAAAAGAGATTTTCAATAACTATGGCTATATTACAAAATGAGTATAAAAGCAAAAATTGTTGATATAAAAAAGCACGAGCAATTAACAAAGCTTGTGCTTAATGCATCTGGAATAGAACTAGTAATAATTAGTTTAGAATTAGATGAGAGTATTAAGATTGGTTCTAAAGTTGAGCTTTTAGTAAAAGCTACAAATGTTTTAATCTCAAAAAAGCCTTTAGAAGAGATAAGTGTACAAAATCAATTTCCTGCAAAAATAACAAATATAGAAAGAGGTGAAATTTTAGTAAATATCACTTTAGATTTTTGTGGAAATAGTCTTGAATCAATACTTTTAAAAAATAGTTTTATAAATCTTAATCTACAAGAAGAAGATATTGTAAATGTATTTATAAATAGTAGCGATATATCTATTTTAAGGGTTTTAAATGATTGACTGGATTAATATGTTTAATATGATTTTGAGTTTTGATTATAATCCACTTTATATATCTTTTAAACTAGCATTTATTACAACTATAATTCTATTTTTTATTGCTTTGCCTTTTTCTTGGTATTTAGCATTTACAAAATCAAAAATGAAGCCTTTTTTAGAAGCATTAACTGCAATGCCACTTGTTGTTCCTCCCACAGTTTTGGGATTTTATCTTTTATGGGGATTATCTTCAAACTCAATTATAGGAAGTTTCTTTTATGATACTTTTGGAATAAAACTTGTGTTTAACTTCTATGCTTTAATAATTGCAAGTTGTATTTATAGCTTTCCATTTATGGTGCAACCAATACAAAGTGGCTTTGAAAGCCTAAATAAACATATGCTAGAAGCTAGTTATTTAAGTGGAAAAAGTAAGTTTACAACACTTTTTAAAATAGCCCTACCAAATATAAAACCATCTCTTTTAACAGCTTTAATCATAACTTTTGCACACACAATTGGAGAGTTTGGAATTGTTTTAATGGTTGGTGGAAGTATTCCAAACGAAACAAAAGTTGCTGCAATTGCTATTTATGAGTTTGTGGAAGTTTTAGATTATGAAAAAGCCCATGTATATAGCTTTATTATGATTTTTGTAAGTTTTTTAACTTTAGTTTCTGTTTATATGATAAATGGAAAACTAAAACAATCAAGGTTTGTTTAATGATTAATCTAAATTTCAAAAAAGAGCTTCACGGAAGCCTTGGAAAAATGCTTTTAGATATAGATTTAAATATAAAAAAAGGCGAATTTATAGCTTTAAGTGGAGCTAGTGGAAGTGGAAAAACTACAATTTTACGAATACTTGCAGGTCTTGAAGACGCAGATGGAAAAATAGAAGTAGATGGCGATATTTGGCTAGATGAAAAAACTTCAAAAGCTGTTCAAAAAAGAGATATAGGTTTTGTTTTTCAAGATTATGCCCTATTTCCAAACCTAAGCGTAATGGAAAATCTTCTATATGCAGCAAAAGATAAAGAGTTAGCAAAATATCTTTTAAATGTTACAAATCTTTATGAACTAAAAAATAGATTTCCAAACTCTTTGAGTGGTGGACAAAAACAGCGTGTTAGTTTGTGTCGTGCTTTAATGAAGCGTCCAAAAATTCTTTTGATGGATGAACCTCTTTCAGCACTTGATCCTAGTCTTAGAGCAAAACTTCAAGATGAGATTTTAACCCTTCACAAAGAGTTTGAAACAAGCACAATTATGGTAAGTCACGATCCAAGTGAGATGTATAAACTAGCTTCAAGAGTTTTGGTTTTAAAAGATGGAAAGGTAATAAACGATGGACTTGCAAAAGATATTTTACTCAAAACTCAAGGTAGCCAAAAATTCTCTTTTGAAGGTGAGTTACTAGATATTAAAAAAGTTGATATTATAAATGTAGCAATTATTGCTATTGGGCAACAACTTGTGGAGGTTGTTATTAGTAATCTTGAAGCACAAAATTTAAAAATAGGGCAAAAGGTAAATGTAAGTACAAAAGCCTTTGCACCAAATATAAAAGGGGTTTAATATGCCATTAATAAAAACAAATTTAGAAAAAATAGATATTTCAAAACTATATAAAAAACAGATAAAAAACTCTACATTTAAAAGTAAATCCAGCAAAGATTGGGATAAAAAAGCACAATTTTTTAATCAAAATGCATTTGCAAGTAGCTATACAAAAGATTTTATAGATAAAATTGATTTAAGTGATTGTGAAACTCTGCTTGATGTTGGAAGTGGACCAGCAACTATTGCTTTGGCATTAGCAAACAATCTTAAAACAGTTTATGCCCTTGATTATTCACAAGAGATGCTAAATCTTGCACAAAATAATGCAAAAAAACTACATATAAATAATCTAGTAACCATTCATAAATCTTGGTATGACTCTTGGAAAGATGTTCCAAAAGCTGATATAGTAGTAGCTAGTAGGTCAATGGAAGTAAAAGATATAAAAAAGGCTATAAACAAACTAAACAGTAAAGCAAATAAAAAAGTATTTATCACTACAAAAGTGGGTGGAAGTTTTATTGATAGTGAGATTTTAAATCTTTTAAAAAGAGATATTATTCCAAGACCTGATTATATCTATCTTTTAAATGTTTTACATAGCATGGGAATTTTTGCAAAAGTTGATTTTATTAAAACAAGACACAGTAGATTTTCAAGTAAAACTCAAGATGAATTTATAGAATCTTTAAGATGGAGTTTGGGAAATATATCTAAAAAAGAGGAAAAAATATTAAGAAAATATTTTGTAAACAGATATAAAGATAGATCAAATGAAGAGTTTATGACTTGGGCATTTATATCTTGGGATATTCAAAAATAGTTTAAATAAAAATCTAATTATCTTTAATAGTTCAATTTTATAATATATTAAAGATATTTAGCTATAATTCACATCTTTAAAAGTAGCATTGAGAACATAAAGTGTTTTGAATGCTCCTTTTTAGACCCTTTCAAGCATTACTAAAGACAAAGCCCCAGGATGGGAACATAGCAAGGCACCTTTTTTAGTGTTGTGTTAGGGTATCTGGAAAGGAGTACTTTTTTGTACTTCTATTTAATACAAATCCGAAAAATCCTCATTTAAAATCATAAGTTTTTTTTCATCTTTTTTATATATAAATCTAGCATCTTCATTTTTTATTGCTGTTTGGATTATACTTTTTATTTCAATATCACTTCGTCCAATATTTCTAAATATGCTAAAAAACTCTTTTATAGAGATATATCGCTCTTTTAATTCATCTTTTTGTACATCTTCTTTTTTTTCACTTGTTTCTATATTTTGTACAATTTGTGGTTTATAAATAGCTCTCATTTCATTAAAAGCACTTTGAAGAAGTTTTATTTCACTATTAAAAACCTCAATTATTCTTTTTTGGTTCTTTTCAAGTCTTGAAATTTCACTTATATATTGATTTCTCATCCATTTTATAGATTTTTTAAGCAGTTTTATCTGCTCATCTTTTGAATCAATTATTAAATCTAAATTTGAGTTTGTATTATTATTTTGAGTAGTTGTTTTTCTATTTTGGTTTATAGGAGTTTTAGTTTCACTTACATAAACAAAGGTTTTGCCATCTATTTTTTCAGATTTTAACTGATTTTTTCTAATTCTATAGTGGATACCTTGAACAGATAGTCCTAATATCTCTGCAGCTTCTGCAGTACTAACTAATCTCTCCAAGGTTTATTTTCCCTATATTTTAGAACTATCTATTTCTATAATTGTATGAACATTTCCACGAGGTTTAAAATCTGCAATTACTTTAAGCCATCTTGGTTCAAGCTTAGAATATAAAGTATCAAAAATCTCATTTGCTGAGTTTTCATGAGATATATATCTATTCATAAATGAGTTTATATATATTTTTAGTGCTTTTAACTCAATTACACTTTTGTTTGGAATATATTTAATTTTGATTGTTGCAAAATCTGGGTAACCACTTCTTGGGCATTTTGCCATAAATTCTGGTAATTCAATATCTATTGTATAGTTTTTTTCGTGTTCATTTGGCCAGAAATTTTCAGGATTGTTTATATCAAAATCTAAAATCTCTTGTTCACCATATTTTATTTCCATTTATAACCTTTTTAATGCATTTAACATATATTTTATCCAAATATCTCTTATAAAGCTAATTTGGAAAATTTATAACTATCTCTCTTATTCCATTTATAATAAATTGAACACCCATACAAACAAGTAAAAATCCCATAACTCTTGAAATTGCATCAACACCATTTTTACCAACAAATTTCATAATAGTATCTGCACTTCTTAAACTAAGCCACAATACAAAACTAAGAATAAGAGGAACAATAATTGATGATACATAAATTTTCCAAGACATTTGATCTTGTATAGATGATGCACCACTTATTACCATAGCAAGAGTTCCTGGACCAGCAGTACTAGGCATTGCAAGTGGTACAAAAGCTATGTATAATACCCCAAAATGTCAAGACAATTTTTTCTAAATCTTTATTCCTTTAAACACCAGTTACCTTATGCTACATTT
>CANRCH010000025.1 GCA_947629065.1 uncultured Aliarcobacter sp. | reverse complement strand
AAATAGTATAAAAAATAAAGATAAAGTTGTATATTTTTCTAAACAATTTAACAATCTTATAGATGAAGTTGAATTAAATAGAAAAACTCTTGAAATTCAAGAAAAACTTTTTAAAAATAGATTATATATTGATTCATTAACTGGGATTAAAAATAGAACAGCACTTGAAGATGAGATAAAAGATAAGGAGTTTGTTTCAATAGTTTTGATTGATATTGAATCATTTTCAGATATAAATGAGCTTTATGGTTTTCATACAGGGGATTTAGTTTTAAAAGAGATTGCAAATATTTTAATAGATTTCTCAGAAAAATATGAAGTTTCTCCATATAGATTATATGGAAATGTTTTTGCATTAGTGAATTTTTCAATGATGAATTTTACAAAATTTGATTATTTTATAAGTGAAAGTTTAAAACTATTTAAAGAAAAAAGTATATTTGTAGAAAAAGAGAATTTAGAGCTATATGTGAGTGTAACTTTGGGTATTTCTATAGCTCAAGAAGACCCCATTAAAACATCAATTATTGCACTAAATAAAGCTAAAAAAACAAATACAAGACTTTTTGTTTATAACACAGAAATTGATACGCAAGAGAGTATTAAAAACTCTATTTATTGGAGAGAAAAAATTAAAGAAGCTATATTAAATAAAAATGTAGTTCCATTCTTTCAAGCAATTTACAATAGAGAACTAGATGTTATTAAGTATGAAGCTTTAATTAGGATTAAAGATTTTGATGAAAATGGAAAAGAGATTTTTTATCTTCCTTATTTGTTTTTAGATACAGCATTTAAAACAAAACAGTACTTAGCACTAGCATCATTAATGTTTAGTAAAATTGTATCAATTCTCCCAAATACAGATAAAATGATTTCATTTAATATTAGTTTCGATGATATTTTGAATTATGAATTTATGGAGATGATAGATAAAAATCTTGATACACTTGATATTGAAAACAGATCAAAGCTTGTTTTTGAAGTTCTTGAAACAGACTCTATTTCTGAGTATGAAATACTTGAAGATTTTGTAAATAGATATAGAAAACAAGGTATTCAAATAGCAATTGATGATTTTGGTTCAGGGTATTCAAATTTTGCACATATTTTAAAGATAAAACCTGATTACATAAAAATTGATGGATCTTTAATCAAAAATATTACAGATGATAAAAATGCACTTGAGATGGTTAAATCAATAATTGATTTCTCAAAAGCACTGAATATTAAATTAGTTGCAGAGTTTGTTCACTCTAAAGAAGTGCTAGAAAAACTTATCGATTTAGATGTAGATGAGTTCCAAGGTTTCTATTTAGGAAGACCAGAGCCTAAAATTGAGTAATTTAATATAAAAAAAAGAATATTTTAGTAAGAATAGAACAAATTAATTTAAGGAGAGAAAAATGTCAAATATTACAAAAATTGGTGAATTAGATTTAATTGGTACAAAAAAAGGAAAAATCACTGTTTCAAATGTAAGTGAACCTTATGGAAAAGATACAGAAGATATTGTAAGTGTTGGAATTGCTTTAAATGGTGAAGATATTCAGTGGAAAGCACACATTCCTTATGACAATATAGATGGAGTTATTGAACTATTACAAAAAGCAAAAGAGCTTAAAAAATAAATCTTTAAATGATGAGGATTTAGAGAAAAACTACTTCTCTATTCTCATCATTCCAAAGTGCCATTCCTCCAAATAGATGTGCTATATTTGTATAGCCTTGTTCTATTAAAAAATTCCCAACACTTCTTGTTCTATTTGCGTGAGCACAAATTAAAACAACTAAATCATCTTTTGATTTTACGCTTTTTTCAAATTCACTCATCCAAGCTTCAATATCATAATAACCATAATCATCAAAAAAAGTTAAAGGTATTGCATTTTTAATAATACCTGTCATTTGCCACTCAGATGGTCTTCTTATATCAAACATTATTGTATTTTGTGAAATTAACTCTTCAACTTGTTTTGGTAAAAGATTTTGTAAGCTACTCATTTTCTCTCCTATTTAAAAGCAAAATAGTAACATAAAATATAATAAAAATTAATAATGTGTAGAAAAGAAAAACTAATAAACAAACTATTTACATATCTTTTATATAATAGTAGAAATTTAAAAAAAGGATTATTTTGAAAAAGTTATTTTTAATTTTTGTGTTTACTTTGAGCCTTTTTTCTTATGATGAGCTAACAATAGATGATTTTGATAGCAAAATAAAGGGAAAAAATGCCATTATTGATTTTTATGCGCCTTGGTGTCCACCTTGTAAAATATTAGCTGTAAATCTGGAAGATTTTGAGATTGAAAAACCTGAAGATGTTGAAATATTTAAAGTTAATATAGATAATGAACTAGTTTTAGCAAAAAAATATGGAGTTAAAAAACTTCCTACGCTTTTACTTTTTAAAGATGGAAAACAGATCAAGGAGTATGTTGGAATCAAAAGTAAAGACCAACTTTTAGAGATTTCACAAAATGATTTTAAATAGGAGAGAGAATTGAGAAAAATATTAGTTTTACTATTTTTATTTGTTTACTCTTTTTCTTTGGAGTTAGGAAACAAAGTTTTAGAGCCAGAAGAGGCTTTTCAACCAAGTATCACTAAAAATGAAGAAAGTTTAAGTGTAGAAATAGTTTTAGGAAAAGATATCTATCTTTATGATGATAAGATAGAGTTAAATATTACAAAGCCTAAAAAAATGGCACTTAGAGAGTTTTTGGAACTTCCAAAACCAGTTGAATATGATGGATTTATAGTTCATTTAGATGATCTAAAATTTGAAGTTCCATATAGTTTATTAAAAGATAAACTAGATTCAAATAGATATGAGATTGAACTGAAATTTCAAGGTTGTTCAAAAGCGGGACTTTGTTATGCACCTATGAGCAAAAAAGAGTTAGTATTTTTTGAAGCAGATTCTTCAACAGCAGCAAATGAAACTGTAGAAGAAAAAGTAGAGAATAGTGAAAAACTTATAAAAGATGCTGCAAAAAACCTTCAAAATCAAGAAAGTAGTGAAGCTGAAGTTTTAAGTGAAACAGACACGATTGCAAACACTTTTAAAGATTCAAGTACTTTAATCGTTCTTGCTACATTTTTTGGATTTGGATTACTTCTAGCGTTTACACCTTGTGTGTTTCCAATGATTCCAATACTATCTTCAATTATTGTAAAAGCATCACAAAATGAAACAATGAGTGCAAGAAAAGGCTTTACAATGTCTTTAGTTTATGTACTTGCTATGAGTTTTGCTTATTCACTTGCAGGTATTATTGCAGGAGTTTTTGGAGCAAATTTACAAGCTTCTTTACAAAATCCTTATGTTTTAGTGGTTTTTGCCTTTGTATTTATAGCACTTGCGTTTTCAATGTTTGGATATTTTGAAATAAAACTTCCAAATGCTTTACAAACAAGAATAAATAAAACAAGTGAAGGAAAAGAGCAGCAAGGAATGCTAGGAATTGCTATTATGGGATTCCTATCAGCACTTATTGTTGGACCTTGTGTAGCCCCTCCACTTGCAGGTGCTTTAGTATATATTGGACAAACAGGTGATGCAGTTCTTGGTGGAATGGCACTTTTTGTAATGAGCCTTGGAATGGGAGTTCCACTTCTTTTAATAGGGCTTGGAGCTGGTAAATTTATGCCAAAACCAGGTGGTTGGATGGAAGGTGTTACAAAAATCTTCGGAATAATTATGCTAGGAGTTGCTATTTGGCTTCTTGATAGAGTTTTAGATGCAAGTGTTTCAATGGTTTTATGGTCACTTCTGTTTATTGGAGCTGCAATTTATTTAAGAGTTTATACTCATATAATTGCACAACTAATAACAAATGTTTTATATATTTTAGGAGCAATTTTACTAGTTGGTGCAATAAGTGGAGCTACAAATCCACTAAAACCACTTGAAAAATTTACAAGTGGTGTTGCAGTTAAAGAAGAAGCTACATTAAACTTTACATATATCAAAAATCTAGATGAATTAGATGAAGCAATTAAAAACTCTTCAAAACCTGTAATGCTTGATTTTTGGGCATCATGGTGTGTATCTTGTAAAGAGTTAGATGAGATTACTTTTAAAAATAGTGAAGTAGTTTCAAAGCTTCAAAACTTCACACTTTTAAAAGCTGATGTTACAGCAAATAGTGATGATGATAAAGCTTTACAAAAAGCTTTTGGCGTAGTTGGTCCTCCAGCACTTATTTTTTGGGATGAAAATAAACAAGAGGTAAAAAGTTCTAAAATTGTTGGATATAAAAATCCAAAAGAGTTTTTGGAAATTGTAAATAGAAGCTTCTAGGCTTCTATTTTTAATATGGAACTACTTTCTACTTTTACACTAGCTTTAACACTTGCAATTACTATTGCAGCTCTTGTTCAAGGAAGTATTGGAGTTGGTTTTTTAATGCTTGCAACTCCTATTTTAGCCACTTTTACAGATATAAAAACAGCAATAATATATCTTTTGTTTCCTGCAATTGTAGTAAATTTGATGTCTATAAAAAAAGAGGGAAGTTTTCTTGAAGCATTTAAAAAGTTTTATAAACTGGCCTTTTTCTCGCTTATTGGAAGTGCAATTGGAACATATATTTTAATCTACTCAAACTCTGAAATTTTTAAAATATTACTTGCATTTTCTATTCTTTTTTATCTATTTTTTAATAAATTAAATATAAAACTATCTTGGGTTTATAGAAAAAAATCTTTAAGCAGAGCTATTTTTGGTACAGGAACAGGGCTTCTTGGTGGGCTTACAAATGTTATGTCTGTTACACTTTTAATCTACTCTTTGGAGTCAAAATTCTCAAAAAAAGAGACTATTCAAGCTGCGAATATGTGCTTTTTATCTAGTAAAATTATACAGTTAATACTATTTTCATATTATGGATATATCTCAAGTGAAGTTGTAAGTACATCTATTTTTACAGTATTTACAATAGTTGTTTTTATGTATTTAGGATTTAAAATAAAAGATAAAATCTCTCAAGAACTATATAATAAAGTTATAAAAGCATTTTTGTTTTTAATTGCATTAATTTTAATTATTGAAGTGTTTATATAGTTTAAAATAATTAATTTTATTTCATTTTGTAATATTTTTTAGAGTTATTTTATTTTTTTGCTACAATTTTATATCTTTTTTCTAAAGGAAATAAAATGCAAAGCTTGTCAAATCTTGTTGTTTATAATGATGGAGAATTAGAACTAAAAGTTTCAGTAGATAGTGAAACAATTTGGCTAACTCAAAGGCAACTAGCAGAACTGTTTAATGTAACTGTTCCTAATATAAATATGCACATAAAAGCTATTTATAAAGATGTAGAGCTTATAAAAAATCGAACTATTCAGAATTTCTTAATAGTTCAAAAAGAGGGAAATAGAGAAGTAGAGAGAAATGTTGAACACTATAATCTTGATATGATTATTTCTATTGGATATAGGGTAAACTCAATAAAAGCCACAAAGTTTCGACAATGGGCAACTTCTATTTTGAAAAATTATATACAAAATGGCTATGCGATAAACTCTCATAAAATAACAGAACAAAGACTTTTATCTCTTGAAAATGATATGCAATTTATAAAATCCAAAATAAAAAACAATAGATTAGAGTTAAAAGAAAATATATTTTATGATGGACAAGTTTTTGATAGCTACTCTTTTATAAATGATTTGCTAAAACTAGCAAAAAGTGAAATAATTTTGATAGACAATTATATAGATGATACAGTTTTTACTCTTTTTTCTAAATACCCAAATATTAGTTTTATAATCTATACTTCAAATATTTCAAAACAACTAAACCTAGATTTTGAAAAATACCAAAAACAATACAAAAATATAACTCTAAAAACTTTTAAAGAAAGCCACGATAGGTTTTTGATAATTGATAAAAAAGAGATATATCATATTGGAGCTAGTCTTAAAGATTTAGGTAAAAAGTGGTTCGCATTTTCAAAGATGAGTTTAGATATAGGTGAGATTTTAGAGAAGTTAAAAAGCCAAGAGCAAAACTCTTAGCCAAATTCTTTTAAGAGCTAAGGTTAAAACCTTAGTTCCGAATACAATCCAAATAAAAATTCAATTCTTTCTTTATCATTTTTAAAAGATTTCAAGCCATAGCAACTATCCACAGCTTTATCCAAATCTTGATGAGCTTTTTTCAAAATTGGTGGCATAGAAAGCGGGTTATAAAGGTCAGCTAAACTACAATCTTCAAAACTAGCTCTAATATCCAAAACTTTTTTTGCTTTCTCTTCCACTATATTTTTTTGTTTTTCACTAACATCTTTTGGAAATGGAAAATTGTTATAAACTAATTCATTTGAATATCTATAACGACTTTCTAGTCTTCCACAAGTATATTTAACCCAAGTCATATGCATAATAGATGTTAAAACTCCAAAATAAAATAAAGATGAGTTAGCTATAACACTCATTGTATTATTTGAAATTACATCTTTTGAAAAATATCCAAATGGAATATAATCTCTATTTTCAGATGTAGTTAGTGGAACTGCAATGTATTCACTATTTGGCTGTCTTATTTCTCCAAAAAGTGTGGGAAATTGTGCAAGTTTTTTTGTAGCTTCTCTTGTGCTTTCTTCTCTTAATTTTTTTACATTTTCTACTCTTTGTTTTACAAGTGGCATTTGTTTTAAATCATTTGGGTTTAAATCTTCAAGCCATAAACACCATCTATTTTTTCCATTTAAAAATTCATTTGCACTTAAAAGTGGTTTTATATATTTTTCACAAAATGGCTCTTTTAAAATCAGTTCTTCTTTTTCTTCATCTGTTAATAAAAAATTACCACCATCATTTGGCATACTTCCAAAAGAGATATTTGGAACATTACAAAGTGGTTTTCTTCTTTTTTCTATTACAATATCATCACCTTCTACTAAATAAGGATTTATATTTTTTACGCTTTTTTCCAAAGCATCACCTTTGATATTTTCATATTCAAATATTTTTTTATTTGTTATATCAAAAGAGGCAAATCCTACTATTACCACATGCACTGCTGCATTTGATTTTGCTTCATTGCTCCAGTTAAATGTTTGGTGTGCAAAGTGGATTTTTATTCCATAGTTTGTAAAAAGTTCTTTCCATAAAACTCCTACTTGCTCTCCTTGAGATATTGAGTTTGTAGATACAAAAGCTACTTTTATTTTTCTGTTTTGAATATATTTTGAAGCTTTTAAATACCAAGCTGTTACAAAGTCTAAAACTCCAGCACCTTTAACTTTATTAAAGACTTTTGCCATATCTTCTTTTTGTTCTTTGTTTTGAAGCTGTTTTCCAATAAACGGTGGATTACCAAAAATATAAGTTAATTTATCCTTGCTTATCACATCTTCCCAAGATATTTGCAAAGAGTTTGCATTTACGATATTTGCTGATTTTTTAAGTGGCAACCTTACAAAATATTGCCCAAAATGTTCGCTTATCATCATATTCATTTGGTGGTCTATTAGCCACATTGCAACTTGTGCAATTTGTGCTGGAAACTCTTCTATTTCAATTCCGTGAAATTGATCAACATCGCACCAAACTATTGAAGAAATATCAAGTACATTTTCACTATAAAGAGCTTTTAAAATCTCTAGTTCCAAAACTCTAAGCTCTCTATATGCAATGATTAAAAAATTTCCACTTCCACAAGCAGGGTCGAGAAAATGCAAAGTTGATAACTCTTTGTGAAACTCTGTTAATTGTTTTTTATTTTTCTTTACCTTTTCAAATTTCTCATATAACTCATCTAAAAAAAGTGGGCGGATTAGCTTTAAAATATTTGCTTCACTTGTATAGTGAGCCCCTAAATTTCTTCTATGCTCTTTGTCCATAATAGATTGAAAAAGTGAACCAAAAATAGCTGGAGAGATTTTGCTCCAATCAAGGTTACAACAATCAAGCAAAGTTTGTCGCATTTGGCTATCAAATGAAGCAATTGGCAAAAATTCTTCAAAAAGCTTTCCATTTACATAGGGAAAACTTGCCAAAGTTTCATCAAGATTTTTTAATCTTTTTTCAAAAGGTGTGTTTAAAACTTGAAAAAGTTCTGTAAGACGGCTTCCTAAATCGCTACCATCTTCATTTGTGCGGTTTTCTATAAACTCTATGAAACTTCTTTTTTCAAAAATAGAGGTATCTTCTGCAAAACATAAAAAAAGAAGTCTTACTAAAAATAGCTCCAAAGGGTGGTTTGTGTAGCCAATATCTTTTAATTTGTCGTGAAGTTTTCCCATAATTTGGGCAGCTTCTATGTTTATTGGGTCTTCTTCTACAACTTTGTATTTTACATAACCAGCAATAAATCCAAAAAGATGAACATTTTTGTACAAATCACTTAGTAAAAATTCGTGGTTTGTGTTTTCTTCCAAATCATATAGCTTGAAAGTTTCAAAATCTGAGATAAGTATGTATTTTGGAAGTTCTGCATCTTTTAGCCCTGGAAAATAATCAAGTGCTTGAGTGTAGGCTTTTTCTAAATCTTTGCCTCTTGATTTATGCTCAACCAAAAGTGTGCCCTTCCAAAAAAGGTCAATTCTACCTCTTTTATCCCCTAATTTTTTTACAGGCTCTTCAAATGAAGCAACTCTTCTTCTACTAACTCCAAAAATATTAAAAAAGTCATTCCAAAAGCTTTGGGATTCGGCATGTTCTTTCTCTTCTTTTTCCCACTCTTTTGAAAAGTTTATTGCTCTGTTTTTTATCTCATTCCAGCTTAATTTCATTTTGTACCCTGTTTAGATTTGTTTAGTGTGTTGAAGTTTTGATTATAACAAATATATTTTTTGCTAAGGTTAAAACCTTAGTTCCAAAATGATTTTAGAAAAGTTAAAAAGCCAAGAGTAAAACTCTTAGCCTTTAGTTTTATATAAATATAAAAACCCCAATTAAAATTGGAATTAGATATATAGTTCCAAATATAGCTCCCAAAGCCCACCATCTAGCTTGTGAAATATATCCAGCTCCATACCAAATAGGTGAAGGTCCACATCCATAAGGTGTGATAATTCCCATAACTCCCAAACTTCCTGCAAATAGTATAACAAAAGGTAAAATCTGCTCAGCTGGAATAAATGTAGTAGCAATTACCATAAATAGTGGCACAAGTGCTGTCACATGGGCTGTTGTACTAGCAAAAAAGTAGTGAAGTACATAAAACAGAACTATAAGTGCAATTATTAGTGAAGTTGTACTTAATCCTGAAAGCATAGCTTCAGAGTTTTGCCCTATAAAGTCCAAAATTCCAACTTTTTTTAATCCATCTGCAAGAGCAACTAAAGTAGCAAACCAGATAAATACATTAAAAGCAGCCTTATCGCTTAGTAAATCATCCCATGTAATAACTCCTGTTAAAACCATAATTGATACAATACTAATTGCCGTTGTAGTTGCATTTATTCCTATCTCTTTTCCAAAAATCCATAATACAAGTGCTAAAACCGCAAGTCCTGCCATTAAATACTCTTTAAAAGTAATGCTCCCTAATTTTTTAAGCTCTTCTGCTGCCCAAGCTGGTGCTTCTGGAGATTTCTTTTGTGTTGGTGGATAGATTACATAAGTAAGCCAAGGAGTAAGTAAAAATAGTGGAATCATAAGTGGAAGCATAATTTTTGCCCACTCCATCCAAGCTATTGTGTGTCCTGTTCCTTTTGCTATTAAATCAACTGCAAGTAGGTTTGGTGCAAGTGCTGTTAGAAACATTGAGCTTGTAACACAAGTTGATGCAATTGCAACCCAAGAGATATAAGCACCAATCTTTCGTGGTTCATTATCTGGAAGTGAGCCAAAAATTTGTGGAATATTAATTGCTACTGGGTAGATTGTACCTCCACTTCTTGCAGTGTTTGATGGCATAAAAGGAGCTAAAATTAAATCTGAAATTGCAACCGCATATCCCAAACCTAAAGTACTTTTTCCCATATATTTAACCATAATTAGTGAAACTCTTTTTCCAAGACCTGTTTTTTTGTACCCTAAAGCAAACATAAATGCTGCAAAAATAAGCCAAATAACACTATTTGAAAATCCACTTAAAGCCCATTTTATACTCTCACCTGAATTTCCTACAAGTCCTAAAACAGCAATTAGTGAAATTCCCGCAAACCCTATTAAAGCTGCTGGAACTGGCTCTAAGATAAGTCCTACAACAACTGCTAAAAAGATTGCTAAATAGCGCCAAGCTTCAGGAGT
Source organism: uncultured Aliarcobacter sp. (assembly GCA_947629065.1). Taxonomy (GTDB): domain Bacteria; phylum Campylobacterota; class Campylobacteria; order Campylobacterales; family Arcobacteraceae; genus Aliarcobacter. Next base: position 5,610 of record CANRCH010000025.1, on the reverse strand, counting down.
AAGTCCAGCTGGAGCTGGAATAAACCATAAAACAAGAGCAACTAAAACTATACTAAGTAGTTTTTTTCCTTTTGACGACATAAATCCTCCAATTAAAATTTAAAAGAATTATAATGTAAATATATTAAAATTATTATTTAAGAATAGTTTAAAAAATATAATTTTATTAAAATTGGCTATAATATCGACATTTTATTAAAGAGGACGACATGAAAGCTCTGTTATTTTTTATACTATTTTTTAGTTTTTTAAATTCAAGTGAATGGAAAATACAAAATGACCCATATTATAAACATAAGGTTGATCAATTTAATATGCTAAAAAATAGCTCAAAACTTGAAATTATGATGCTTGGTGATTCTATTACAGATGAAGGAAGATGGAGTGAACTTTTAGGATTTATGGTTGAAAATAGGGGAATTAGTGGTGATACAACTCAAGGTGTGTTGGATAGATTGTATACTTTAAGTCCAAGCGTTAAAAAAGTATATTTAATGATAGGTGTAAATGATATTATGAGAAATTTCGATTTTGAAGAGATTTACTCAAACTACATAAAAATTATTGAGAGTTTAAAAGCAAAAAATATTGAAGTTGTAGTTCAAGCAACGCTATATATTGGTGAAAAGAGAAAAAAAGATTTTAATGAAAAAGTTGAAGAGTTAAACAAAAGATTAAAAAGCTATACAACAAAACACTCAATTAAATTTATAGATTTAAATCCAATTCTTGCACCAAATAGAGTTCTTTTAGAAAAGTTTTCACAAGATTCTTTACACTTAAATTCAAAAGCTTATGAAATTTGGGCAGATGAGATAAAAAGTGCTAATAAATAGTAAAAGTTTAAAAAATTTTTCGCTAATTATCTCAATTTTATTTGTTTTATATCTTATATATTTAATCTATACATCTTTTTTTGTTATAAAAACAAGATTTACAGATATTGGATCTTCAACTTATGTAAATCAAGTAAGAGTTGATGATTATACAAAAAAGCTAAGTGATTTTTTAACACAAACTTGCAAACAAGACTCAATTTGTGAAGTTCAAAAGATGCTAGATTTTGTTACAAATATTCCATATAAAATAAATCCTAGCACTGCAAAAAATCCAAAAACTGTGGTTGAACAAAATTTTGGAGATTGTGATGATAAATCAAATTTACTTATTTCACTACTTAAACAAAAAGGCTATGAAGCATATTTTGTGCTTGTTCCTGAACATATTTTTGTGATTATAGACTTAAAAAATAATTTAAATAAAAATGCACTTTATGTAAATAGTAAAAGATTTTATATTCTTGAAAGCACAGCAAAAGGCTCTTCTATAGGTTTTCCTTTAAAATATAAATTAGATGAAATTGAAGCAGTTATTGATCCATTTATAAATAAAAAATTAAAAATTTCTTCTTTGGATTATAGATAATGACATATAAAGAGTGGTTTATAAATCATGGAAATAAGCATAAAAAGATAGTAGAAAAACTGCAAAATTTAAGTAATGATGAGATAATTGATTATTTTAGATTTGAAAATATGCAAAAAAATGAACCTGATTTTTGTTTACTTTATAAAGAGAATAAAAAGTGCCACGATATAGAGGATTTAAACTGCTATTTATGTGCTTGTCCATATTTTAGATTCGATGATAATGGATTAGAAAAAATAGAAAACAAAACTCTATTTTCAAAATGTAGTATAAATTCTAAAAAAGGCTCTACATTTGAAGGAGATGATTATATTCATCATGATTGTACTTCTTGTGTAATTCCACACAAAAAGAACTATATAAAAAAAGAGTTTTCAAAAGATTGGTTTTTTATTATGAAAGATGTTGAAGTAGAAAATTAATTTGCTTTTAGATTTATTGTAAAGTGATTTGCTCCATCTTTGTAGCTATATTCAAGTTTGAATTTATGTAAATTTACAATAGTTTTTACAATATAAAGCCCAAGCCCAAAACCACTGCTTCTTTTCTCTTCTTGACAAAATGCGTCTGTATAGTAATCCAAAGAGTTACTTAAAGCTTCACCTTTTGATATTACATCAATAAAATCTTCATTTGCAACAATGGTTGCTTTTTTATTGGTGCTAAATTTTAAAGCATTATCAATTAGGTTTTTTAAAGCAATTGAAAGCATATAAATATCTACTTCTAGCTCAAAATTTTCTATATCTTCAACTATTTTTTCTTTTGAAATTAGCATTAAATCCAAAGCTTTTTCATAGATAAATATAAAATCAGATTTCTCTTTATAAATCATAGTGTTGTGTGAAGTTAGTTTTTCAACAGTTGCAAGCTCTTTTATAATATCATCCATTCTTCTAAAAGCTCTTTGAAGATTATCTCTTGTTTTTTCATTATCCAAAGTTTCAGCTATAAACATAGCTTTTGTAATAGGAGTTTTTAATTCATGCATCATATTTCTCATAAACAAATCTTTTGATTTTGATTGATTATTTATAATATTTATTGCTTCATTGAAGTTTCTTGCAATTGTTCCAATTTCATCATTTCCAGTGTAATTTAATTTTATATCTTTATTACCTTTTGAAAACTCGATTATTTGTCTATTTAATATTTTAAGAGGTCTTAGTTTTCTATTTAAAATCTCATATAAAAATAAAAATACAAGTAAAGCTAATATAAAACCAATAGTTATAAATGCCATATTATAGCTATGATGATTTGTATCTTTTAGCATAATATTGTAACCATATTGCTGTACGTAAATATAGTAAGTGTCATCATATTTATAAACTCTATAAGTTCCAAGATAGTTTTGAGTAATTGTCAATTCTTCGGCATGATTTATAATCTCTAATCTTCTATCTCTACTTTCAATCGGTCTTACATTGAATTTTTTAAATAGTTGGTTTAATCTATTTTGATCTGGATTATCTTGAAAAAGAATTAAAAAGTTTTCAGCAATAAGCTCATATCTATTTTGTAAGTTTTGATCGTGTTTTTCTTTGTCATATTTTATAAACATTGCAAAAGTCAAAAATATTGACAAAAATGCAAGTGCAAAAATCAGATTTATGAAGCTTGAAATAGAGGTATTTCTTATCATATTAATTGATAACCAATACCTCTAATTGATTTAATATACTGTTTTGTATTATCTATCTTTGATATTTTTGATCTAATTCTTGAAATCATTACATCTATATTTTTTAAAGATGAATCATCTTCAATATTATCACTTGTATAGATAAAATCTTCTCTTGAAACCACACCATGATTTCTTTGAATTAATAGTTTTAAAATATCATATTCAGCCAAAGTTAGATTTAGATGTTCACCTTTAAAAAGTATTTGAAAATCATTCTCTTTTAATTCAAATACTTTTTCAGGTTCATCTTTTTTTGAGATACTTTGAATATCAACTCTTTTTAAAATAGTTTTAATTCTAGCTTGAAGTTCTCTTGGATTATATGGTTTTGGTAGATAATCATCAGCACCTCTTTCAAGTCCCATAACTTTATCCAAAATATCATCTCTAGCTGAACTTATTATTATTGGAATTTCACTTTTTTCTCTAATTTTTGGAATTAGTTCAAGTCCATCAATTTCAGGTAGAGTTAAATCAAGAATAATAAGTTGATAATCTTTATTTACATCTAGCATAGCTAGTCCATTATATGGGCTATCTGTTGTAGTAACTTCTATATCAAATGATGCTAAATAATCAACTATAATCTGTGCTAACTCTAAATCATCTTCAATCATTAATATCTTAATAATAGCGTATCCTTTTATTGAATTACAAACATTAAAGTTTGTCCATATCTATTTATATATACTCTTTTGTGTTTATCATTATATCTACTTAAAGCTGTTTGAATGTTTGAAAAGTTTTTAATCTCAATATCTTCAATTTGTACAATCACATCTCCTGGTTGGAAACCTGCTTTTTCAGCTTTAGATTTAGGTTCTACATCTGTAATTAAAATTCCACTTGAGTCATTTGTAAGTCTATATTTCTTTATAGTTTCGTTTGTAATATTACTTAACTTTAGCCCACCTAAATAGCTATCACCATCTGATTGTGCACCTGTAATTAAGCTTCTATCTCCTAAAACTATCTCTAAAGTCATATCTTTTTTATCTCTTTCAAGTTGTAGTTTTACTTTATCATTTGGCTTAAAAGATGCAATACTATTTTGTAAATCATTTCTATCTTTAACCGCTTTTCCATTTATTGAGTAGATTAAATCTCCTCTTTTTAAACCATATTTAGCAGCTGGTGTATCGTTTGAAATATCCAAAATCAAACCACCTTCTTTTCGTTTATATACTTGTTGAGTATCTTTATCTAAATCAGCAATCATAACTCCAAGATAACCTCTTACAACTTTTCCATCACTTACAAGTTTGCTTACAACATCTTTTACCATCTCAACTGGAATTGCAAAACCAATACCATCATTTCCACCACTTTTTGATAAAATTGCAGTATTAATTCCTATTAATGCTCCTCTACTATCTACTAAAGCTCCACCACTATTTCCAGGATTTATAGAAGCATCTGTTTGAATATAGTTTTCATATCTATTTATTCCAACTTTATTTTTATTTAGTGCTGAAATAATTCCTTGAGTTACAGTATTTCCAACTCCAAAAGGATTTCCAATAGCAAAAGTAATATCTCCAACTAAAAGTGTAGTCGAATCACCAAGTTTTATTGGTTTTAGAGTTTTATTTGAATCAATTTTAATTACAGCTAAATCGCTATCACTATCTTTTCCAATTAGTTTTGCACTATATTCTGTTAAATCTTCTCCAATTGTTACGCTTATCTCTTCCGCATTTTCAACAACATGGTTATTTGTAATGATATATCCATCTTTTGTTACAATCACACCTGAACCTAAAGATTGTTGGATTCTATCTTTTTTAAATTGATTAGAAAACTCATCTCCAAAGAATTTTTTGAAAAAAGGATCATCAAACATCTGAAAAGGAAGATTATTTATATTTGCACTTACACTTTTTTTTGCTGATATATTAACAATAGCATCAACCGAATCTTTTATACTATTACTAAAAGATAGTATTTGAGAACTAGAGTTTGGAGTAATTCTTTCTGGATTTCTATCCATTTGTTCAAACTCAATATTTTTTGCATAAAGTGAACTTGCTAATAAAGCTGAAAGTAATAAAAGTTTTTTATTCATTTAATTTGTCCTTAAATTTAGAATATTTATATCTTGTAATTGTAGAGTTTCATTGTAAACTATTAAAAAATCAAAGGTTAATGCGAGGTTAATTTAAAATAATGCAAACACAATTTAAACAAAGAAGAATCTTTGTTTAAATTTATTATAAATCAGTTCTTAAAACTGCACCACTACTTGCATTTGTAACAAGTGCTCTATATTGACCTAACCAAGAAGATTTAATTGGTTTTTTAAGTGGAGTAAACTCTGCTTTTCTTTTTGCAATCTCTTCAGGGCTTAAATCAACACTTAAAATATATTTATCAACATCAATATTAATTATATCACCATCTTTAAGAAGTCCAATCATTCCACCTTCAGCAGCTTCTGGACTTACATGCCCAATAGATGCCCCTCTTGTTGCTCCACTAAATCTTCCATCAGTAAT
>CANRCH010000024.1 GCA_947629065.1 uncultured Aliarcobacter sp. | reverse complement strand
CCAGCCATCTTTTTATCCTCTTTTAGTATTTAGAAATTTTAACATTTCTATGTCCTAAAAACTATAGCCAGATCAAAGAGATGAAAATAGAATTTTACTACAAGATCAAGTTAACAAATTCACTGCTTTAAGAGATAGATTTTAATATCTCAAATCAAAACTACTAAAACGTAAAATGGTAAATCTATTTTTACCATTTTACGTTTTCTTTATATTTTTATAGATAATATTTCACTCTAATTAGGTTTACGGTGTAAACAGACAATTGAACTACAACTACTATTCAAAAGTCAAATCAACTATTTTATTTTCAAAGGTTATTTATGGAGTTTTTAGCAAACTTTAAAAAAACTCTTTCAAGATTTTGGTCACCAATTCCAGCAGTTATTGCTTTAGGAATTTTGAGTGCCTACTATTTTGGAATTACGGGAACTTATTGGGCGGTTACTGGTGAGTTTACAAGATGGGGTGGACATTTTTTAGAACTTTTTGGAGTTGATGTTTCAACGTGGGGATATTACAAACTTATGAGTATAGAGGGAAATATATTCACAAGAATCGATGGTGTAATGATTATTGGTATGTTTGCAGGGGCAATTGCTGCTGCTTTTTGGGGAAATAATGTAAAGTTTAGAATGCCCGTAAACAAAACTAGAGTTTATCAAGCACTTATTGGTGGAATAATTGCAGGATTTGGTGCAAGACTTGGAATGGGTTGTAACTTGGCAAGTTTCTTTACAGGTATTCCACAATTTTCTTTTCATGCTTGGGTATTTACAGCATTTATGATGGTTGGAGTATATTTTGGTGTAAAAGTTGCTATGAGTCCATTTTTCCAATCAAAAATAAAAATGCAAAAAGTATCTTGTGCAAAACAACTTGAACATAGTCCTACAAAAGTTAAAAATCTTTTCACATTTGGAACACTAATTGCACTTATAATTATAGCTTATGCACTATATTTAATCTTTGTTGCAAATAGTCCAAAACTAGGAATGGCAGTATTCTTTGGAGCTGCATTTGGATTAATTATTGCAAAAGCACAGGTTTGTTTTACATCTGCATTTAGAGATATTTTTACAACTGGAAGAAGTGAGTTAGCAATTGCAATTATTATTGGTATGGCTGTTGCAACTTTAGGTGTATTTACATATTTGGGCATGGGAGCAACTCCTAAGATATTCTGGACTGGACCAAATGTTGTTATTGGTGGAATTTTATTTGGTTTTGGAATAGTTCTTGCTGGTGGTTGTGAGTGTGGTTGGATGTATAGAGCTGTTGAAGGACAGGTGCATTTTTGGATAGTTGGAGTTGGAAATATTATTGGAGCTACACTTTTAGCTGTTGTTTGGGATGATATAGCAGAGCCACTTGCAACATCTTGGCCAAAAATAAATCTACTTGAGAGCTTTGGGAATTATGGTGGATTAGTTGTAAATTATGGTCTTTTATTAGCATTTTTTATACTAATTTTAGTTTTAGAGAAAAAATATTTAAGAAAATCAAGAAATAGATAAGGAAAAAATATGGCAAATTTTGAAGAAAACAAAGATATAGTTCCAGATTACAGAATAGATATGCAAGGGGAACCTTGTCCATATCCTGCAATAAACACTCTTGAAGCTATGAAAGAGCTAAAAGATGGTGAGATACTTGAAGTTATCAGCGATTGTCCACAAAGTATAAATAATATTCCAATAGATGCAAAAAATCATGGATATAAACTACTTTTAGTAGATAGTGATGGACCAACTATTAGATATGTAATTCAAAAATAGTTTTATTTTATATGCATTTTGCTATAATTTACTAAATTATTTTAAGGAGAAAAGATGGGTTTACTATCATTTGCAATTGACAAAGGTAAAAAACTTTTAGGTTTAGGAAATGATGAGCAAAATGTAAAAAATGAGATTTTGGAAAGTAGTTCAACTATGCCAATTGAAAATCTTGAGGTAAAAGTTGAAGGTGATAAAATTATTTTAAGTGGAGATGCAAGTCCTGAAGATAAAGCAAAAGCTGCTTTAATTGCGGGAAATATAAAAGGTGTAAAAGAGGTTATTTTTGAAGGAACACAAGAAGATGACCAATATTATGAAATTAAAGCTGGAGATAATCTATCTAAAATTTCAAAAGAGTTTTATGGAAATCCAAACCACTATTTAAAAATCTTTGAAGCAAACAAAGAAGTTATCAAAGATATGAATTTAATCTATCCTGGTCAAAAAATCAGAATTCCAAAATTATAATAAAAAGCAAGATTTACTCTTGCTTTTTATTTTGGTTTGATTTAATAAATAAACTATATAATATTAAAAAATATTTAGGAGTTAATTTTGCATTCAATTAAATTAAACATTCCTGACAATTTATATCCAAAATTGATAAATAGTAAAATCGATATTCAACTGCAATTTGAAGAGTTTTTATATGATTTACTAGATGATGGGTATCCTTCAATATCTACAAATGAAGCAAAACAAAGAGTTTCAGAAGCTGTAAAAAAATATAAAAGTGGTAAATTAGAAACTATTCCTTATGAAGAAGGAATGGACAAAATTGATAATTGGCTTAAAACAATTTAATGTTTAATATAGAAAAAAATATTACATTTAATGATAATCTTTTTTCAATTATTAAATATATAGCAAAGAATTCTCCAGAAAATGCAAAAAACTTTAAAAATAAATTGGATAAAAAAATAAAAAATATTCCAAATATGCCTTTTAAAGCAAGAAAATCTTTCTATTTTGAAGATGAAAATGTGAGGGATTTAATTTTTAAAGGTTACACAATTCCATATTATATAGATATAAATAAAAATCTTATAATTTTAATAGATATTTTTAAATGGCAAAATAGATAGTTTTTAAACTTATTTTTGCTTTAACTATAAATTCTGTATAATCTCAACTATTTTAAATTAAATTTTTTTCAAAAGGTATATAAATGATAGAACTAATAAATAAAAAAGAGAATATTTTTGGCGATAGTATAGCTTTTGTGGAGAATTGGGATTTTTCAAAAGCAAATTTAAATGAAGAAAATAGAATATTAGCAATTACTCAAGTAGCATCAATTTGCTATCAAAACCCAAAAGCACTTGGAAGTGAAAGTTTATATAATAGGCTTATGGCAGAAAGTATGGGATTACCAAGTTCTAGTTTTGAATTTGTTCCTGTATTACTTGATTATGAAAATCCAAAACATCAAGAGATTTTAAAACTAGAGTATTCAAACTGCAAAAAGTTTGGAGAACAAATTGATGATAGATATTTACTTACAAATTATAGAGCTTTGGTTTATGATTTTGAAAACTTAAAAGATGAGTTTAGCTTTGATATTAGAACTATTTTTAATACTCTTGAAGAGTGTAAAATAATAAAAGATTATTTCAAAGTTTTTCTATTTAAAATAGATTTCCCAACAAGAAGCCAAATGGTAAGACATAGAGTTTCTTGGCAAGAATTAAGTAGAAGATATGTAAGTGCAAAAAGAGTTCCTTTTGATTATTATATAAGTGAAAAACTAAAAAATAACGAAAAAGTACAAGAGCTTATAGATAGAAGTCAAGAGCTATATTTTGAACTTCTTGAAGCTGGTGTTAAACCTCAAGAAGCAAGAAGGGTAATTCCACAAATGGGATATACTCAAATTTGGGCAGCATTTATGCCAAAACAACTTGATAACTACTTCAAATTAAGACTTGATGAAACTGCACAATGGGAGATTAGACAAACAGCACTTGCGATGCAAGAGCTTTTAAAATGAGTGCATTAGAGATTGCTGATATTATTGGAATAATATCATTTGCTTTAAGTGGATTTTTAATAGCTGTTCACTGTAGATTGGATATTTTAGGAGTTTTTATCTCTGCATTTTTAACTGCTTTTGGTGGTGGAATGATGAGAGATGTTTTAGCTGATAAAACTCCTTATGTTTTCACTTCAAATCTTCCACTTAGTCTTGTAATTGCTACAGTTTTAATAGCAATTTTATTTAAACTTCACAAAATTACAAATCTTGAGGGAAAATGGGCATTTATAATCTCAGATGCAATTGGGCTTTCATCTTTTGCAATAACAGGTGCAATAATTGCTATTGAAGCAAATTTAAACTTCTTAAGTGTGATAATGTTGGCATTTATAACAGCTGTTGGTGGTGGAACAATAAGAGATGTACTTATAAACCGTATGCCATTTATTCTAGTTTCAGAGTTTTATGCAACAGTTGCACTAATAATTGGTTCTGTTGTATATATTTTAGATGCTTTTGAGCTTAGAAATCTATTTTCACTTATTATTGTTTTTATTTTTGGTGTAATTTTAAGAGTTCTTGCTGTTTATAAAAAATGGCATCTTCCAACTTTATCAAAAGAATAATATTTATCATAATTTAAATATAATTAGAAAATCAAAAAAAGGAAAAACCATGCAAAATAGTTTAACAGTTGTAGAAAAAGAGTTAGTTGAAAAATCTTTTGAAGAGGTAAAAGATTTTAGACAATTAGGTGAAACAATCACTGCACCAATTGATTCAATTTTAGATGAAACAACAAAAATCATTGAAAATGACCCAATTATGGATGTTTCAAAAAACTTAGAGTCTATGAACAAACAGATGAAAACTGTTTATGACCAAATTATAGACAATGATAGTGGAACTATGAAGTTTTTTAAATCTTTACCTGTAATTGGAAATGTTGCACGATATTTAGATGCAAAATGGGATGAACAAAGCTTTAATTTACAATCTGTAAATGGACAAATAAACACTATTTTTAGTGGTTTTGACCAATCTTATAGCTCTTTAAACACTTCAATAGATATGCAACACAATTTTTTAGATGGAATTGATAAAAACTTAGGAAAAGTTATTGATTATAAAGAGTATTTAGATATTAAACTTGAAGAGTTTAAAGCAAAACTAAATAACGATAATAAAGATGAAAAAACACAACTTTTTGTAAGAAGTATTGAGTTTTTCCAAACAAACTTAATAGTTTTAATTGGGAATCTTGAAATGGCTAAAAAAAGACTTCTTGTAAGACTTGATTCTGCAAAAAAACTATCTTTATCTATGAACGCATCAAAACCAATATTTAAAACTCTTCTTTCAACAGCAATTATTGAAATTTCTGGACAAAAAGCGATTGATGCATCATTAGCAACTATTGAAGCTATGAGTAAAACAATTGATCAAATGTCTTCAAGTTTGACAGATGAAGCTATTAAAAGTAACAAAAGAGCTGAAGAGATTACTTCAAAACCAGTTTTATCTTTAAATACATTTATTGAAAATGTAAGTAAACTAAAAAATCACTTTGAAGAGATAGAAAACTATAGAGAACAAGTTGCAATTGAAGCAAAAAAAGAGCAATTAGAGTTTGATACTGCTAGAAAAAGTTTAGCTGGAATAAAACTTCTAAATAAAGAACAAACAAAAGAGCTTGAAGATATTTTAAACAAAAAATAATATGAGAAATAAAGAGTATCTAAACCAAGAAATAGAAGCTGAAGTAGCCAAAAAAGGCTTCAGCGTATATAATTATATCTCTGTAAAAGAGCTTCTTCTTACAATAAATAAAGATTATTTAGAAGCAATCAGTGTTTTAAATATACCTCTATTTATAATATTTTTAGTTCTTGGTTATGGTTCTTTAGAGTATGGGGATTTTTCACTTTTAATTTCTGCTACATTTTTAATATATGGGCTTATTTTTGCCTATTTATTAGTAAAACTTTTTTATAGAACTTACAAATTTTCACAAATAACAAATGTAATTTATACAAAAAAAGGGCTTATTTTAGGTGATAAAATATTCAACTACAGTGATGATGAAAAGCTTCACAATCTACTTTTAAAGTGTGAAAAACTTTTTGATGAATATCTTTCAAAACCTTCTAGATTATCGCAAAATATAGCTATTTTAGAAAATAAACTAAAAAATAGTTTTGAAGAGAAGTTTAAAACTATTTCAAAAATAAAAGATAGAAACTCTGGCGTAATTATGCTAATTTTGCTTTTTTACTCTATTACAACTTTTGCTTTTTACTATATTGGAGTTGTTTTAGGTTTTCTATTTTTTTCTATTCTTGCATTTTTTATAAAACTATATTTTAAAATAAATCGTCCAATTGAACTTAAAATCAAAGATAGTATTACATTAATAGATGAAAAAATAGTAAATATGGAAACAATATATATAAATATAAGAGAAAAAATAACTATTTTTAGAGATGGAGAAATCTCTGATTTATCAAAAAAAATAGATAAAGATATGAATATTTTTTATTCAAATATTAGTTTTGTTCTAACACAAAAGGATATTTTAAAAAACCATATAAACAACTCAAATTATAAGGACTTTATAGATTTTACATTTTTAGCAAACTATATAAAAATAGAGTTTAACAAACCTCTTTATGAAGTTATAAACCTATTAGATAACTACTTAAATAAAGTTAGTTCACAAATAAATGATATTGAACTATATTTATATAATAATAAAAATAAAGAGAATTATCAAGTTGAACAAAAACTTATAAATCTGCAACTACTACAAAAAAATATTTTGCAATATTTAAATAGATTAAAAAATAGTATTCAATAATAATTTTTATCTTTAACCTTTTATTTACTTTATAAAGATAGAATCACAAAAAATTTTTAAGGAAAAAATATGTTTAAAAAATTACTGCTTACAGCTTTTTTAGCTTTAGGATTAAGTGCAGCTTCACTTGAAGTAGATTCAAATATTGAAGACATCACAATAAAAGATCAATTTGAAAAAGAGCATAAATTAGATGCAAATATAAAAACGATTCTTTTTGCAAGTGACAAAGGAACAAGTGATTTACTAAGAGATTATCTTTTACCACTAAGTGAAAATAAAAATATCTTAGAAGAAAATGGTGCTGTTTATGTGGCAGATATCTCTGGAATGCCAAGTTTAATCTCTAAATTTATAGCACTTCCTAAAATGAAAAAATACCCTTTTTCAGTTATGCTTTTAGATGATTCAAACAAAGATAACTTCACAAAAGAAGATGGAAAAATCATTGTTTATTCTATTGAAGATGGAAAAGTTTCTAAAATAGAGAAAATTTCTACAAGTGAAGAGTTAGCAAATATTATAAAATAATTTGGAACAAGGACTAAAGTCCTTGCTCTTAAAATATCATCTTACTCTAAAACCTTTTTAAACTACTCAACTACTTTTTCTATTTTTCTATAATTTTTTTGCAAATCTTCATAATATGACAGATTTTTTAAAAGATAATATTTTCCATCATAAGATAAATTTGGATTTGAAATATCTTTTTTTAGTTGAAACAAAGTTTTATCAATAAAACTTCCATAATCGCTTATTTTCCAATTTCTAAGCTCTTTTATTAAGTTTTCCATTATCTCATCTTTATTTGGAAAATCTTTGTATTTCTCTTTTTCAAAAGCAATTCTCTCTGCTATCTCTTCTTCTACTGATTTCTCAAAAGGAAGTCTTGGTTTGTAGTATCCTAGTTTGGATTTTACATCAAGTGAAAAAAGTGTTCTTTGTATTTCATCATCTTTGTTTTTAAGAGTTTCAAACATAGCTTTATTAAAATTTTCATCGCTTGATACATTTGCTTTGTGAAAAATATCAAAACCTTTTATAAAAAATGTTTCACTATTTAAATCTTTGAAAAGTTGATTTAGTTTTGCCATTTGTTCATAGCTTAGGTTTTTTGCTTCGTTTATTGAAATCTCATCATCTTCAAGAATAGCTCTAAAAAGTAGCTCATCTTCTTTTGATAAAGATGAAAAAGCTTCTTGTTTATCTAAAAAATGTATTAAATCTTTTGTTAAAAAAACTGCATCTTCTTTTGCTGTTTTTGTATCTGCTACAAAATTACTATAAGAGCTATTTTCTTGTACTTTTGTATTTTGATTTGTATTATTGTATGTAAAATTTTGAGTTTGATTATTTTCTATTTGCATATTTTTCACTTTCTTTATTAAAATAAGTTTAGATTATCAAATAATAAAATCCTTATTCTTTATCAATTCATTTTATTTCTATTAAAAGTTTCATTTAGCTTAATAAAATTATCTAACAAATTTTGAACCATTTGTCTTTGTTCTTCTGAACTAAAAGCTTTGCTTTGTGCCAACTTTTTATATTTAAGTATTAGTGTTGCTATAAGAGTTTCCAAATCTAACTCTTGATTATTTATCATTGTAATATTCATAGTAAAGAAAAATCTATGTCTATCCATATTATCTTCAATATTATTAGCTGTTTCAAATAAAGCTCTATTAAAATCTTCATTATCAGTTTTTGAAAAATCCATAATATTTGTTCCTAATTCAAAAAATAATTGTGGTGGAAAGTTTTCGACATTTAATTTTCCATTAATTACTTCAAATGTTGGATTTGAATATTTTGAGAGATTTTTATATTCTACCAATTCTTTAAGTGTTTTCATCTGTTCATAACTTAACATTTTCATTTCATTAGCTCTAATAATATCATCATCAATAATATATCTAAATAACATCTCATCTTCTTTTGATATAGATGCTTCTTCAAATAAGTTATGTTTATCTAAAAAATCCAAAAGAAATGAAGGTTTTTTCTTAATACTATTATCTATATTCATACTACTAGATTTCTCTTCTAAATTATTTTTTGACTCTTCTTTACTCTCTTCAAGATATGAACTAAAAGATTTTGTGTCAGAACTTTGATTTGTATTGTTTAAATTTGAATAATTATTGTAAGCTTGATTATTATCTATTTTCATAATTTCCCTTTTTTATTTAAAATAAGTTAAGATTATCAAATATTAAGTTAATAACTTATAAAATAATAAACAAATATAATACAAGGAAAAATTATTTTTTACTTTAATTTTATTAAATTTAAGTCTAAATGCTATAACAATAACAACGAAATGTCCACAATGGGAACACGGAGAAATAGTATATTATAATGGTGTTCAGCAAAATATAAATGGTTCAACTCCTCCAAATCAATTTTGTTGGGATACAGTAGTAGTTCAAGGGTTAGGATTATTACCTATGAACGATGGTTCTTATGAAGTAATAGATATTGAAAATACTACATCAAATCAAACAAGTGCTTATTGGTTTGGTTATTTACCATATAATCTTTATGGAATAGATTATTATGGTTTATTTGTATCAGTTGTAGTTATGGGAGTAAATCAAAAAGAACCATTTGTAAGATTTGGTACAACACATGGAGAATTAGTTGGTAGACAAAATATTTTAAGTCCAAGTGGAAATATTTGGAATGGTTATATTTATACATATTTTATAAGAAAAATTCCTGTTGATCAATTTACTGGAATTCTAAGTGAAATCAGTATGAATGGTGTAGTAAAAGTATATAATGGTAAAAATATAAATTCTTTAGAAGATTATCTTTTTATCAAATAATATAATCTAGAAAACAAGGATTAAAAATCCTTATTTTTATTTTAAAACTATTTTAAACGCTTCAACAATAGCAGTTTTTTCAAGCTCTTTTATTCTATTTTCTAAACTCTCTGCCGTTTCATCAAGTGCTAGTTCTAACTCTTTTATTAAAATTGTTTCACCCTCATCATAGTTTTCATCTATATAATGAATTGTAACACCTGATTTTTTCTCACCATTTTTTACAACAGCTTCATGTACAAAATGCCCATACATTCCAGCTCCACCATAAATTGAAGGTAAAATTGCTGGGTGAGTATTTATGATTTTATGTGGAAAAGTTTTTAATAAATTCTCCTCAATTTTTTTCATATATCCAGATAAAAATATATAATCACAATCAAACTTTTTTAAAGTTTGTGCTATTTTTAAATCTAAGTTTTCATCTGGAAATAGATTTTTATTTATTACAAAAGATTCTATACCATATTTTGAAGCTTTTTCAAGAACTCCAGCATTTGAGTTGTTTGTGATAATCACACACACTTTTGCATCTAAAATACCTTGATCTATGGCTTTTTGAATTGTCTCAAAACCGCTTCCATTGTATGAAGCCAAAATTCCTATTTTTTTCATCTATTTTTCCTTTAATTTATTAATTTTTTACTCTTTGTGCATGAGTTAAAGCAATTGCTATTGCATCAGTAATATCGAGTGGTTTTATCTCTTTTTTTATTCCCAAAAGTCTTTTAACCATAAAAGCAACTTGCTCTTTTGTAGCCTTTCCATTTCCTGTAACTGCTTGTTTTACTTGAAGTGGAGTATATTCAGCAAAATTTCCAAAATTTTGCAAAATTTTTAAACTAATTGCACCTCTAAATTGTGCTAATTTTATAACAGTTTTTGGGTTAAATGCATAAAACATATCTTCAATTGATACTTCATCTATATTGTGGGCTTTAAATATCAAATCAATTCCCTCTGTCATCTCTACAATTTGTTCTTGTAAAATTGTAGTTTTTATTTTAATTAGCCCTGCTTCAATAAGCTTTAAATCTCTTCCACTTTTTTCAACAACTGCATAACCACAGTTTCTAGTTCCTGGGTCAATTCCTAAAATTTTCACTATTTTCACTTCTTTTTATATATTTTATTCACACTAGGTATAATATCGATAAAATCGTGGTTTTATTGAAATTATTTTTTTAAAAGATAAACTTTATTCACAACTTATTCACTATGTGAAAAAGCCTTATAATTTGCAATTTTAGTCTATTTATTCTTTATTGAAGCTAGTTTATAAAAATTTTAGATATAATATTAGCTATTAGAATAAAAATTAGGACTATTTTGACAAGCAAAGATTTTTTAGACATTATCAAAAAAGAAGCAAGTGAGCAAGATTATGAAAGATACTTAAAACAGCTAGTTTATAAAAAAGTATCTTCAGATGAAAATATTGCAATATTTGAAGTAAGCAACAAATATATAGCTTCTTGGATAAAAAGTAAATATACAGAACTAATTCAACACTGTTTTGAAGTTTTTAATGGTTCAAAGCCAAAAATAGAGATAAAACTTGCTGGTGAAAAGAAAAGTAAAAAAGAGATAATCAAAGAGCAAGTTGAAAATGAAACTGCAGAAAGTAGTATTTTAAATCCATCTTATACCTTTAAATCATTTGTTGTTGGTCCTTCAAACCAAATGGCTTATAACGCATCACTAGCAGTTTCAAATAAACCTGGAATTTTATACAATCCACTTTTTATCTATGGTGGAACTGGTTTAGGAAAAACTCACCTTTTACAAGCGATTGGAAATCAAGCTTTAGAAAATGGAAAAACTGTAATTTATGTAACAATTGAACAGTTTATGAATGATTTTACATTTTCAATTAAAAACAAAAATATGGAACATTTCAGAGCAAAATATAGAAATTGCGATGTTTTATTAATAGATGATGTTCAGTTTTTAAGTGGAAAAGAACAGACTCAAGAAGAGTTTTTTCACACATTTAATGAGCTTCATAATGCAAAAAAACAAATAGTTATGACAAGTGATAGACTTCCATCACAAATTGCTAGTTTAGTTGATAGATTAAAATCAAGATTTGAGTGGGGTTTAACAGCTGATATTCAAATTCCTGGACTTGAAACAAAAATTGCAATTATTGAAAAAAAGAGTGAATTAAATGGAATTGTTTTAAGTAGAGAGATTATAAATTTCATTGCAACAAGCCTTGATAACTCTATTCGTGAAATTGAAGGTGTGATTATAAGAATAAATGCAAGTGCATCACTTCTAAATCAAGAGATAAACCTTGCAATGGTTCAAGGGCTTTTAAAAGAGCAGATAAAAGAGAATAAAGAGAATATCAAACTACCTGATATTATAAATATGGTTTCAAGCGAACTAAATATCAAACCAAGCGATATAAAATCTAAAAAAAGAACAGCAGCAGTTGCAAATGCTAGAAGAGTTGTTATTTATTTAGCAAGGGAGCTAACTCACAACTCAATGCCAGATATTGCAAAAGTTTTAGGAATGAAAGATCATAGTTCAATTTCACATAATATTAAAAAAGCAAATGAGCTAATAGATCAAGATGAAAATTTCAAACTAGTTATTGAAAATTTGAGAAATAAATTAATAAACAAAGGATAAGTTTTAGAACATTGTGTGAAAAGATGTGAATATTTATTGGATTCTATTCAACTCTTAGAGTTACGAATCTATCAAGCTTTTGAAAGTATTTTCATCTTTTCACATACTCTACTACTTTTACTAAAAAGAAAGAAATAAAGGAAGAAAAAATGAAGTTAGTAATAACTAAAAATATTCTTGAAAATATAGTTGCATCAATGCAAGCATTTCTAGAAAAAAAAGATTCTAGTTCAATTACTTCACATATATATTTAGAAGTATTAAATAATCAATTAATTGTAAAAGCAACTGATTATGAAATTGGACTTGAAACAATAGTTGAAACTATTAGCAATTTTGAAGATGGTAAAACAACTGTAAATGGTAATAATTTCTTAGGAATTATTAAAAGATTAAAAAATGAAGATATAGTTTTAGAATATTCAAATAATCACTTAATTATAAAACAAAATAAATCTACATTTAAATTACCAACTTATGATGCAAATGAGTTTCCAAGTATAAATAAATATGAAGATCTAAAAAACTTAGATATATCTACAATTAATTTTATAAACTCTATTAAAAAAATAACTCCAGCAATAGATAACAATAATCCTAAATTTGAGTTAAATGGTGCATTATTAGATATAAAAAGTCAAAAGATTAATTTTGTAGCAACTGATACAAGAAGACTTGCTTTATCATATTTAGAAAATATTACAAATGATGAAACACAAATAATTATTCCAAAAAAAGCAATTGTAGAAATACAAAAACTATTTTTAGATAATGCAAAAATATCTTATGATAATACAAATTTAGTAATAAAAAATGATAATACAACTTTCTTTACAAAACTAATTAATGGAAAATTCCCTGACTATGAAAGAATTATTCCTTCAACTCTAAAATATAATTTTCCATTACCAAAAAATATATTAGTAGAATCAATCAAACTTGTGACATCTTTATTTTCAAATATTAAAATTACATTCAATCCACAATATATAATTTTTGAATCATTAGATGAAGATAGTGAAGCAAAAACACAAATTGATATTGATATAAATATTCCAAATGAGTTTTTCTTAGCTGTAAATGCTAAATATCTACTTGATTTTTTAAGTACATCAAATAGTGAAAAAGTAAAAATTGGATTTAATGAAGCTAACTTACCATTTTATTTAGAAGATGATAAGTTTTTTACTATTGTAATGCCAATAGTTTTAGATAAATAATTAAAAGGAAAAAAATGTCTCAACAAGATTATGGTGCAGGAAATATTAAAGTATTAAAAGGTCTTGAAGCTGTTAGAAAAAGACCTGGAATGTATATTGGTGATACAAATATAAATGGACTTCACCACTTAGTTTATGAAGTTGTTGATAACTCAATTGATGAGGCAATGGCTGGATTTTGTAGTAATATAAAAATTACTCTTTCAAAAGATGGTTGGGCTAAAATTGAAGATAATGGAAGAGGAATACCAGTTGGAATTCACCCAACAGAGGGAATTAGTGCTGCAACTATTGCTTTAACTGTACTTCACGCTGGTGGAAAATTTGATAAAGATACTTATAAAGTAAGTGGTGGACTTCACGGGGTTGGGGTTTCAGTTGTAAATGCTTTATCAAAACATCTAAAAATGACAATTTATAGAGAAGGAAAAATTCACTATCAAGAGTTTAAAGAGGGAATTCCACAAGGAGCTTTAGAAGTAATTGGAGAAAGTCCAAGAAAAACTGGAACAACTATTGAGTTTTTAGTAGATGATTCAATATTTGAAGTTACAAAATTTGAGTTTAGTATCCTTAAAAAAAGATTTAAAGAAGTTGCTTATTTAAACCCAATTATATCTATTACTCTTGAAGATGAAGGTGCAAAACTAAAAGAGACTTACCATTTTGAAGGTGGAATTAAACAATTTGTTGAAGATATGAATAAAGAGACAGCTGTTTGTGAAGTTGTATCTTTTAGTGATAAAGTTGATGGAGTTGAAGCTGATATTGCTTTAATGTACAACGACACTTATATCGAAAAAACTCTATCTTTTGTAAATAATATTAGAACTATTGATGGTGGAACTCACGAAGCTGGATTTAAAGCAGGGCTTACGAGATCTATTTCTAAATATCTAACAGAAAATGCAAATGCTAGAGAAAAAGATGTAAAAATAACAGGTGATGATGTTAGAGAAGGTCTTATTGCAGTTGTTTCTGTAAAAGTTCCTGAACCACAATTTGAAGGTCAAACAAAAGGAAAACTTGGAAGTTCTTATGTAAGAGCAATTACACAAAAACTTACAAGTGAGCAATTAGATAAATATTTTGAAGAGAATCCAAATGCAGCAAGAGCAATAATGGAAAAAGCTTTAATGGCAGCACGAGGACGAGAAGCTGCTAAAAAAGCAAGAGAATTAACTAGAAAAAAAGATTCTATGAGTGTTGGAACACTTCCTGGAAAACTAGCAGATTGTCAAAGTAAAGACCCAACTATAAAAGAGTTATACTTAGTTGAAGGGGACTCAGCAGGTGGAAGTGCTAAACAAGGAAGAGATAGAGTTTATCAAGCAATTTTACCACTAAAAGGAAAAATCCTAAATGTTGAAAAATCTAGGCTTGATAAGATTTTAAAATCTGATGAGATTAGAAATATTATAACTGCGCTTGGTTGTGGAATTGGTGAAGATTTTGATGAAGAAAAAATCAGATATCATAAAATTATAATTATGACGGATGCCGATGTTGATGGTAGCCATATTCAAACTTTACTTTTAACTTTCTTCTTTAGATTCTTAAAACCAGTTATTGAAAAAGGGTTTTTATATATTGCACAACCACCACTTTATAGATATAAAAAAGGTAAAAATGAGATATATCTAAAAGATAATGCTGCACTTTCTTCATACTTAATTGAAAATGGTTTAGAGAATTTTGAGTTCCAAGGAATGGGATATAACGATCTTTTAGATCTATTTAAACAGGTAGCTCGTTATAGAGCAATGCTTGAACAACTAGCAAAAAGATACTCTTTACTTGAAGTTTTAAAACACTTAATTGAAAATAGTGATTTAGTAAATTTAGAGTTTAGTGAACTTTATGAGAAAGTAAAAGAGTTTATTGAAGCTAGAGGTTATAATATTTTATCAAAAACTATAACAGATGATAGAATCCAACTTTTTGTACAGACAAATGAGGGGCTTGAAGAGTTAATTATTGATGATGAGCTTTTTGCATCTCCATATTTTAGTGAATCTACATTTATTTATACAAAACTAAAAGAGAGAGATTTAACTCTGTTTGAAGGTAAAGATTTAATTGTTTTACTTGAAGAGATTGAAGACTTAGCAAAAAAAGGTGCATATATTCAAAGATATAAAGGTCTAGGAGAAATGAATCCAGAACAACTTTGGGAAACAACAATGACACCTGAAAATAGAAGACTTTTAAGAGTAAAAATCGAAGATGCAGAAAATGCAAGTGATACATTCACACTATTTATGGGTGATGAAGTAGAACCACGAAGAAATTATATTGAGTCTCACGCAAAAGAAGTTGAACATTTAGATGTATAGAATTTTTCTATACTTCTAAAACTACAAAAATCATTTAATCTTATTTTTTACTCTCTCATATTTACTTATATTTTCTAAATATTATATAAAGGATACAAATGTATGAATTATTAAATATTATTACAATGGGACTAATTATATTAATTCCATTAGCAAATCCAGTTACAACAGTTGCACTTTTTATTGGATTGTCTTCAAATATGACAAAACAAGAGAAAAACAAAGAGGCTTTATATGCTTCAATATATGTGTTTTTTATTATTGTTATAGCATTTTATTTTGGACAATTTATTATGAAAACTTTTGGAATTTCAATTCCAGGTTTAAGAATTGCAGGTGGATTAATTGTTGCATATATTGGATTTAGAATGCTATTTCCCTCAAATAGTGACTCAAATTCTGAAGAAAAATCAGGAAGCATTATAATACTCCAAGAAAATTGAACAAATATTTTTAAATTTATATTCTCTTAGAGTAAAATTAGAA
>CANRCH010000023.1 GCA_947629065.1 uncultured Aliarcobacter sp. | reverse complement strand
ATGGATGCTTTGATAATTAAAGATGAACTTGAAGCTATGTGCAGTGAAGAGGATGAGTTTTAAAACTCTTCTTCCCCATCTTCACTATATTCATAATCTTCGTCGTCGTCACTTTCGTCATCGAAGCAGTAAGTACACTCTTCATCAAAGAATGAGTACTCTTCATAAGTATAAAATCTCTCACAACTATCACATCTGTAACAGTCGTGATTTTTCGCTAAAATCTCTTCTAACTCTTCAGAATCAATATTGTGTTTTTCAGCATATTCATAAAAGATTGCATAAACATTTTTGTTTTTCTCATCTTTTAACTCTCTAGCTAAATCTTCTATATTGTCAATGTCCATTTTTTTACCTTTTTGTATAATGAAACCTTAATTATCTCAAAAAATGGTATAATCGAAACTTAAAATTTTTAATGGAAAGAAAAAATGGAAGAAAATAGTATAAAAACACAAAAATTTATAGTTAAATATTTCACAGAAATTATGATAAAAGGCGATAGTGCCAAAAAGCAGATGATAAATAAACTTTTTGCAAATCTTACAAAAATTTCAAACGCAATTAGTCAAGATATAGTTTTAAAAAAGTTTTTTGATAAAATTGAATTAGTTTGTCCTGTTGAATTTGCAGAAATTTTAAAACAAAAACTTCTACAAACAGCTGGAATTGAACAACTTTTAGAAGCAATTCAAATTGATAATATGCACACACTTGATGATATAAAACTTGCAGTTAATCAATATATGGCAAAAGAGATTATAGGAAAAACTTTTGTGGTACGGGCAAAAAGAGTTGGAACTCAAGATTTTAAATCTACAAATATAGAACAAACTGTTGGTGGATATATGTTAGCACACAACCCGCAAACTTTGGGAGTTAAATTAAAAGGTGCTGATTATACGATAAATTTAGAACTTGAACATAGTAAATTAAATATTATTACAAAAAAACACGCAGGAATGGGTGGATTTCCACTTGGAACTCAAGGAGAGTTATTGAGTTTAATGAGTGGTGGATTTGACTCAACTGTTGCTTCATATCTATCTTTAAAAAGAGGTGTTAAAACTCACTTTATATTTTTTAATCTTGGTGGTGTTGCACACGAAATTGGTGTTAAACAAGTTGCATATTATTTGTGGGAAAAGTTTGCAAGTACAGAAGATTTAGAGTTTATTACAATTCCTTTTGAGGGTGTAGTTGAACAAATTTTTAAAGATATAAGCCCATCATATATGGGAGTTATGTTAAAAAGATTAATGATTCAAGCTTCACAACAAGTTGCAAAAGATATGAATATAGATGCACTAATTACTGGTGAAAGTGTTGCACAAGTTTCAAGCCAAACTTTAAGAAATTTAAGTTTAATTGATAGTGCAAGTGAGATTTTGATTTTAAGACCACTTGCATTTATGTCTAAGCCAGATATTATAGAAATTGCTACAAAAATAGGTACAAAAAAGTTCGCTGAAGCTATGCCAGAGTACTGTGGAGTAATATCTCAAAATCCTGTAACAGCTGGAAGTTTTACAAGAGTTGAAAAAGAATCAAAGGCTTTTGATTACACTGTTTTAGATGAAGCTGTAAAAAGTGCAAGATTTAAAAAAGTAAAAGATGTTTTAGAAGATGTTTGTGAAGTTGGAACTTTAGAAGTTGTAAATAGTCTAAAAGATGATGATGTTTTAATAGATATTAGACAAAGTGAAGATATTTATAAAGCACCTTGTGAAGTTTTAAAAATCCCTTTTTATAGTTTAAAAAAAGAGTTTGCAAAACTTTCAAGTGATAAAACTTACTATTTATATTGTGATAAAGGTGTTTTAAGCCAACTTCACGGACAATATTTAAAAGATGAAAAAGGCTATACAAATATAAAAGTGTATAGACCAAATTAAGATAAAGGGGATAATTAGATTTGATTGTTAGTGGAAATAAATTAGGGTTGTTTTTTAAAAAATTGAGGTCTTCTTTATCTTTATCATTTATAAAGTTTTTCATCTCACTTTTTGTGGCTATTTTTATAGCATTTTATCCAGAGTATGTAGGATTATCTGAAATTGCAAGAGTGATGTTTTTTATACTACTTTTTGGTGCTTTTTTATGGCTAACTGAAGCAATTCCAGCTTTTGCAGTATCACTTTTAATTATTGCTTTGGAGATGCTTCTTTTAGGCTTTTATGATAATAATTCAAATGCTTGGAGAGATTATTTAACTCCTTGGGCAAATCCTTTAATCTTTTTGTTTTTAGCTGGATTTATAATGGCAAGTGCAGCATCTAAAACAAAACTTGATATTTGGTTGGCAAAAAAAGTTCTTTTTTATGTAGGACATAAGCCTGAAAATATACTTTTTGCTATTATGGCTATTACATTTACTATATCTATGTTTATATCAAACACAGCAACGGCTGCTATGATGCTTAGTATTATAATCTCTATTTTAAAATATATTGACAATGCAAATCCTTTTCAAAAGGCACTTCTTTTAGGAGTTGTTGTTGCTACAAATATTGGTGGAATGGGAACAATTATTGCAACTCCTGCAAATGCAATTGCAGTTGGAATGCTAGGTGATAAAGCACCAAACTTTGTTGAGTGGATGATATATGCCTTGCCACCAGCAATAATTATTACATTTATATCAAAAGAGATTTTATATAAGCTTTATCCATCAACACAACAATATATAAGACTTGATGCACTACAAAATGTAGATCACTATGATGATTCAACAACACACTATGATGATGTTCCAACAATTCCTAGTTGGAAAAAGATTGTTGTAATTGTTGGATTTATTCTTACAGTTCTATTGTGGATGACTGAACCACTACACCATATTCCAACAACTGTAATATCTTTTATTCCAATAGTTGCATATACACTTTTTGGAATAATTGATTCAAAAGATATAAACTCTATAAACTGGGATATTATTATATTAATTATTGGTGGACTTACTTTAGGTTTTGGGGTTACAAAAACAGGACTTGATTTATGGATTGCTACACTTTTACCTGAAGGAATTACTTCAATTTTGCTTTTATTAATTATTTGTGGGTTTATAGTTGTACTTGTATCAACTTTTATGAGTAACACAGCAACTGCAAATATTATGCTTCCAATTGTTGTTGCATTAACTGTATCTTTAGATGTTGAATATATGGTATTTGCAGCAATATATATTGCACTTTGTTCATCTTTTGGAATAGCATTACCAGTTTCAACTCCACCAAATGCGATAATTTATTCAAGTAACAAACTTGCATCAAAAGATTTTTTAATTATTGGAAGTTTAGTTGGGCTTTTTGCACCACTAATAGTTTTTGGATATTTATATATAGTTTTATAGAGAAAATTAGTAGAAAATTAAAATAAGTATTGAAGATTAATACTCTTCAATACTTTGAAAAGTCCAATCATTTGCTTTTAAAGCTTGTATAAAAAATGTAAGATTTTGCTCTCCATCAAACTCATCATTAAACATAATTTCATGAAGAAGTACAATAACTTTTTCTTGATTATTTATTCTCTTTCTTTTATAAGTTCTTTCCATTTTTTCTATCATTTCATATATGCTTTCAGTTGGTCTTCCACCAGCTTCATACATCCACTCTGTATCCCAGCCATAGATATAAAAACCATTTTCAAAAAGAGTATTGTAGCTTAGAATTTCATTTGGTAATAAAATATGATTTACCATTGCATCATCTCTAGTGGAATTTGGAAGTCTATATACATTTCTTCCAGCAAGTCTAACAGGTAGAAATTCTGATGAAGTATTAGAAACTCTATCTTTTGATAAAATATTTTGTGCTTTTTTAACATCTTCCAAAACTACTTCAGAGTTACTATAAAATCTACTATATTGATTGTTTGCGTGTGAATAAGTATGGTTTGCAATAGTTGCGAAAGAGGATTTAACTGCTAGTTTGTAAGCTGTTTTAAAATCTTTAACTCTAGAACCTATAAAAAATAAAGACACAGGTACATTTTCATTTTTAGCAACATTTAAAATAGTTTTTGTAGAAACAGATGGACCATCGTCAAAAGTTAAAATTGCAACTTTCTTTGGTTCTAATCTCTTTTCTTGTAATATTTCAACAAAAACTTCAAACTCTTCATTTATTTTTGCACTATTATTTTGTTCTTTTTCTTCACTTGAACAAGAGTTAAAAGATATGATTAATACAAAAGAGTAGATGAAAGATTTAATATAAAGCACTTTTTCCCTAAAGAATGAAATAAAAGTGCAATAATACTAAAATAGCATTAAAAAAGCAAAAAATTATCAAAGTTCTTATTTTAACAATAGTTTAGTATAATCAAATACTTAAATTACATAGGAGAATATATGAAAAAAGTTGTTATTGCTGTTGTTGCAATATTGGTTCTTATTGGTGGAATTTGCTTTGGTATTAAAAGCAAAATTTACTCTGAAATTGAATCAAAAGTAGATGAATTAAACCAAAATGGTTTTTTAGTAAATTATGAAAAAGTACATATTCCACTATTTGCTAAAGTTATAGGTGAAGCAAAAATCATAGATGGTACAAAGGCTTTAGAGTATAGTTTTAATAGATTAGAAGATGGTGAACTAAAAAGTGCAATATTAAATATTATAAATATTTTTCCTGATGATGAAAAAAACTTTTCATTAAATGGAATTGCTTTTGATTATGATTTAAAAGTTTCTGTGTTTTCACAAGCACTTGATTTAAATATAAATTTATTAAAACTATCAGATGAGCTTGATAAAGAGTTAAATACAAATATAAATGATAGTGATGTAAAAACTATAAAAAATTTACTTGAAAAAAAGTTTGTAAGTATAAATATAGATGAAAACTACAAATATAGATTAAAAGATATAGATGAGAAGTTTTCAAATGCTAATTTTAAACTTTCAAATATGTATGGAGATAAAAATAGTTTAAATTTTGGTGAGTTTAAAGCAGTTATTGATAATCTAAAAATAGATATTGAAGATTTAAAAGTTTTTTATAAAGAAAAAGATTTAAAAATCGATTCAAAGTTATCTTTAAAAGATTTTTTTATTGGTGATGATGAGTTAAAAATCTATTCAAAAAATTTAAATATAGATTCTATTTCAGATGTAAAAGATGATAAATTAAAAGCTAGTAGCAAATTTTTGTTTGATAGTTTTGAAGTAGAGCAAAATGGTTTTGAAAAAGAGAGTCTAAAATTTGAAAATAGTGAACTGTTTGTAGAGTATGATAATCTTCCATATAAAGCTTATGTAAATTTTATTGATGCATATAATGACTTAGCAACAATAGAGCAAAGTGAAGCGGATAGTTTAAAATTAGTTGAGAAATTAAAAGAATTTTTTGAAGAACTTTCAAAATCACAAATGGATATAAAACTTGATTTAAAAGTAAATAATTTAGATTTTAATCAAAATAGAGTTTTAAATGATTTGGATTTGAAATCTAAATTCAAACTAAGTGAAAAAATCCAAGATTTAAAGTTTGAGTCAATATACGATATTTTTGGAAGTGCCCAAATTGATGTGAAAATGGATAGTGAATCTGTAAAAAAACTTGTACCACAACTAATTGAAGATGAAAAGTCTGAGTATGTAGAGACAAAATTTGTTTTAAAAGATGATGGAATTTATGCAAATGATAATCTTTTTTTAGTAAAAGAACTTTTGGTTTTCCCAGAAAATCAGTTTGAAGATGAATTGTATTTAAATGATTTTGAATACAATGAAAGTGAAGTAGATTTAAATTATTTAAATTTGGATAGATGAAAGTTAAGCTTTTTGCTTAACTTTCATAATATCTTTATCAATAAGAATAAATAAAAATGGAAATAGTGAATAGATAAATAGTTTCAAAGAGAAAGGAAAACTCCATTTATATTGCTTCATAGCATTAAACAAAGCTATACAAAAAAGAATAAATAAAATCCCATGAATCATTCCAAATATTTTTACAGCTTGTGGTTGTTCAAAGAAATATTTTAGTGGCATAGCAAATAGCACTAAAATCAGATATGAAATTCCTTCAACAAAAGATATAAATCTAAATTGAGCAAATTTTGTCCTAAGCATATATGACCTTTTTAATTTTTTTGCTAAATTATAGTAGGTTAAACTATATAAAAGCTTAGTGTAACACCATTTTAAGTAAAATCCGCCTTATGAATAATAAAAATATAACAGAACAAAAAAATATAATTCTTACAACATTAAACTCAAGATTTTCACACTCAAGTCTATCTTTACGCTATTTGTTTGCAAACTTAAAAGAGCTAAAAGAAAATGCAAAAATATTGGAGTTTGTAATAAATAGCCAAAACCAAACAATAGCTGAAGAGATACTACAATACAAACCAAAAATAGTATTAATTTCTACATATATTTGGAATGTTTCAGATGTAAAAGAGCTTGTAAACTATATAAAGCTTGTAAGCCCTCAAACAATAGTTGCTTTGGGTGGTCCAGAGATTAGCCATTTACCACATAGAGTTGATTTAGAAAAATCAGATTACTTTATGTTTGGAGAAGGTGAAATAAGTGTTTATAACTTATGTAAGAGTGTTTTAGGCGGATTTAGACCAAAAGATAAGATAATTCATGCAAAACCAGTCGAGTTTGATAAAATTGCCTTACCTTATGATTATTACACTGATTTTGATATAAAAAATAGACATATCTATATAGAAAGTAGCCGAGGTTGCCCTTTTACTTGTGAGTTTTGCTTATCTAGTATAGATTCAAGTATGAGATATTTGCCTATGGATATTTTTTTACAAGAGATTGATAAACTTTGGAATAGGGGAGCTAGAAATTATAAGTTTATAGATAGGACTTTTAATCTAAAAATATCTTATGCAAAAGCAATTTTGGAGTACTTTTTAGCAAAAGATGAAGAGTATTTCTTACACTTTGAAGTAATCCCTGATAATTTCCCACCAGAACTAAGAGAACTTTTAAAACAGTTTAAAGCTGGAAGTTTACAGCTTGAAGTTGGAATTCAAACACTAAATTTAGATGTAGCAAAACAGATTAATAGAAACTTACGAATGGAGAAAATAAAAGATAATCTAGCATTTTTAAGTAATGAAACAAAAGCACATATGCATATAGATTTAATTGTTGGGCTTCCTAGTGAAACAATAGAGAGTTTTGCTTCAAATCTTGATTTGCTTTATACTCTAAGTAGTGGTGAGATTCAAATAGGAATACTTAAAAAACTATCAGGAACAACACTAAATAGACACGATGAGGTTTATGGTATGGTTTATAATCCATTTCCTCCTTATGATATTTTGCAAAATGATTTAATACCATTTCAACTTATGCAAGATATGAAAAGGTTCGCTAGATTTTGGGATATAGTTTATAATAGTGGAAACTTTATGAAAACTTCTAAGCTTTTATTTAAAGATGGAAAAGTTTTTGATGGCTTTTTTGCTTTTTCAAAATGGATTTATAAAAGAAGTGAAAGTACACATAAAATCTCACTTGATAGAGTTGCAGAGTATTTGTTTGAGTATTTAAGTAGGGATTTTGAAGAAGAACTTTTAGTAAAAACTATTCTAGAAGATGTAATGGCAATAAAAGGGAGAAAAATCCCACCATTTTTAAAGAAATTCAATGCTTATGAACAAGATTTCATACAAATAGAGCAAAGCAAAGCACAAAAAAGACAAGTTTTAAGGATGGAAACTAATGAATAAAAAAGTGGTTTTTTTAACACTACAAACACTACTAATTGCAAGTTTATATGCAGAAGATAAAATAGAGAATAGAGCTGAATTATCGTATGTAAATAGTAGTGGAAATACAAATACAAGTTCACTAAATGGAAGTATACTTAGTGAAGCCAAATTTGATGAGCAAGAGTTAAAAGCAAAAGCAAATATATTTAGAAGTAAAGATAATAATAAAAAATCAGCAAACAAATATGAGATAAATTTAGATTATAGCCATATGATAGGGGATAGATTATATACATATCTTGATGCTTATTTTGAGAAAGATGAGTTTAGTGACTATAAATCAAGATTAAATATAGGTCCAGGGCTTGGGTATAAGTTTATATATACAGATGATGAGGTTTTGGATATTCAAGGTGGTACTGCATATGCTGTTGATAGGTTTGATGATAAAAAAACAGATAGATATTTAGCCCCAAGAGTTGAGATGAACTATAAGTATAAAATAAAAGAGAATATTGAGTTCAGACAAATGCTAAGTTATCTTTTTTCAAGTAATAGCACAAATAGATATTTTGTAAAAAGTGAAACTGGAGTATATGTAAAGATGATTGAAAATTTATCTTTGGGAATAAACTATAAACTTGATTATGTAAATAAAACTGAAAAGAAAAAACTAGATAGAAAGTTTATGACATCTTTGGTTTATGATTTTTAAGATATAAATATTTTAATAGTTTAAAATTGTATTAGAATATAGTATCAAAATGATAAAATAGATAAGTTTTTTTAATTTCACATAGGAGAAAAATGGCAAATATAAAAGTCTTAGAAAATGAAATAACAGTTTTGAAAATTGAAGATGAAGATTATATCTCTCTTACGGATATGTTAAAAGCCAAAGATGGAGATTTTTTTATATCTGATTGGCTTAGAAATCGTAATACAATCGAATATTTAGGGATTTGGGAGAAGATTCATAACCCAAATTTTAATTATTGCGAATTCGCCATAATTACATCTCAGGCTGGATTAAATAGCTATAAACTCAGTTTATAACTGAGGGATTATCCCAAAAAGATAGGCTTCAAAAATTAAATAAAATAGCAATAGAGTAGATGAAGATATTAAGTAGGGAAGATGTTAAAAAGTTAGATAAGTAATCTATTTAGTTAGAAAAAACGAAAGGTTTGCAAATGAGTGAAATCCTAATATATCAAAATGAAACTGGAAATATAAAAGTAGATGTTATATTTGAAGATAGCTCAATTTGGCTATCTCAAGGGCAAATTTGCGAAGTGTTTGGAAAAGCAAAATCAACTATTAGTGAACATATAAAAGCTATTTTTGAAGAAGAAGAGTTGGATAAAAATTCAACTGTTCGGAATTACCGAACAGTTCAAAAAGAGGGAAATAGGGAAGTAGAAAGAGAGATAGAATACTACAACCTAGATATGATTATTGCCATTGGTTTTAGGGTTCGTTCAAACACTGGTACAAAATTCCGTATTTGGGCAAATGAGAAGCTAAAAGAGTATATCACAAAAGGTTTTGTGCTAAATGATGATAGATTTAAAAGTGGCAACTCTACACAATATTTTGATGAACTTCAAAAAAGACTTAGAGATATTAGAATATCTGAGAGATTTTTCTATCAAAAAATCAAAGATATTTATATGACAAGTATTGATTACAATCCAAAAGATGAAAAGACAATAGAGTTTTTTAAAATTGTTCAAAACAAGTTACTTTGGGCAGTTTCAAACCAAACAGCAGCAGAACTTGTGCATAGCAGAGTAGATATATCTAAACCACTTTTAGGAATGAGTTCTTACGATAAAGATAGCAAGAGTATCAGCAAAAAAGATGTAAGTATTGCAAAAAATTATCTAAATGAAGATGAGATAAAACTTTTGGGGCTAATAGTTGAGCAATATTTAGCCTTTGCAGAAACTATGGCAATGCAACAAACCCCTATGTATATGAAAGATTGGATAACTAGACTGGATGCTGTAATTTCACTAAATGGCAGAGAGTTGCTAACTCATGCAGGAAAAATAAGCCAAATAAATGCAAAAGAAAAAAGCGAAGAAGAGTATAAAAAGTATAAAATAGAGCAAAAAAGAGTAGAAAAAGAGCATAGTTTAAAAGAGCTAGAAGAGGATATAAAGAGGTTAAAATGATATATGATTGTATAGTTCTAGGAGCTGGTCCTGCTGGAATATTAGCAAGTATTAGTGCAGCAAAAGATGGTAAAAAGGTTCTTTTACTTGAAAAAATGCCACAAATTGCACTGAAACTAAAAGCAACAGGTGGCGGAAAATGCAACCTTACAAATACTCTAAGTCAAGATGAATTTTGCGAAAAGTTCGGAAAGAATGGAAGATTTATAAAAGATTCACTAAATGAACTTTCAAGAGATGAACTTCTATCTTTTTTTGCTTCAATTGGAGTAGAAACAATAGCAAGAGATGGATTTAGAATATTTCCTATAAATCATAGTTCTAGCATAATTATTGATTCACTTTTAAATGAATTAAAAAGACTAGAAGTTAGTGTAAAAACCTCTGTAAATATTGAAAATATAGAGAGAATGGAAGATAAATTTGTTTTAAGTAGCAAATATGAGGTTTTTAGAAGTTTTAATCTAGTTTTAGCAACAGGAGGGTTAGGTTATCCAACTTTGGGAGCAAGTGGAGATGGATACAAATTTGCTTCAAGTTTTGGACATAAAATCACAAATACCCATCCAGCAATGATGCCACTTTTTACAAAAGAGAAAAACTTTGCAGCTTGTAAAGCTGATACTATTGCAAAAGCTATTTTAAAAGTAGATATAAAAAAGTATAAAAACCTAAAACTAAGTGGAGATTTAATCTTCACAAAAGAGGGGCTAAGAGGTCCCGTGATACTTGATTTTGCAAGAGAAATTACTCCCATATTAGCTAAGTTTGATGAAGTTCCACTTTTAATAAATTTCTTAAAAGGCAAAAATGAAGATGAGATTTATAAGCATCTAAAAGATGAAATAAGCAAAAATCCTACAGATACAATTTTGCAAAATCTTGAAACACTATTGGCTAGTAGTGTCTCAAATGAGATTTTAAATATCTGTGAAATAGATGTAAATTTGCGTTTTAAACAGATTGTTGGAATAAAAAGAGAAAAACTTATCAAAACTCTTGCTTGGACACCTTTTACAATAGTTGGACACGATGGTTTTAGACAAGCTATGATAACTAGAGGAGGAGTTAGTTTAAAAGAGATTGACTCAAAAACTATGCAAAGTAAAATTGTAAATGGATTATATTTTTGTGGAGAGTTAGTGGATATTGATGGACCTTGCGGTGGATACAATCTTCAATGGTCATTTTCAAGTGGATTTTTGGCTGGTAAATTAAAAGATTAAAACAATATTTACTCTAAATTAGTAAAAATATTATATAATATAAGCTTAAATATAAAAAATAGGATTTTAAAATATGTTATTGATGAAACTTCAAGCAAGAGAGAAATTTGCTTTTTTACAACTAGCACACTATTTAGCAAGAATTGACAATGATTTTGGAAGAAGTGAAGAAGAGATTATAAAAGAGTATTGTGATGAGATGGGAATCGAAAATATAGACTCTTTTGATATGAAAACTTTCTCTTTAGAGGATACTTTAAGACACTTTAAAAGTGAAAAAAGCAAAAGAATTGTAGTTTTAGAACTAATGATTTTAATACATATTGACCAAAATTTCAATATAAATGAACAGATTTTAATGGATAAAATATTTCACTATTTTGAGATGGATTTAAAAGATTTAAAAGATTATTCATCTTGGGGAAAATCAGTTTCAATGCTTTATGAAGTTGCTAAAGTTTTCATAAATGAAAAAGAAAATGAAGCTTTAAGAGCATAAAAGGGATTTAATTTATGGATATTATTGATACTTTAAATAGTAAAATTGAAAATGTTTTAGAAGAGTATCATAGAGTAAAGCTTGAAAATCTAGCTTTAAAACAGGAACTTGAAGAGCATAAAACATCAAATGATGAACTAGTTAGAAATAACCAAGATATGCTTTTGCAACTAAATAGAACCATAGCACTTATAGAGGCAAATAAAAAATGAAAGATATAACATTTCACATAAATAATCTTGCATATACAATAAAAGCTGATGAAGTTTTGGAAGCTGAACTTTGTAGATTTTTGGATCCAAAAAATAATAACGATTTAAAACAGCTTTTAATTGCCTATTTAAACCTACATCAAGAGTTTAGAACTTTTAAAAAAGATGTAGAGAGTATTACAAAAAAACTTGAAGGATTTTAAATAAAAGCTTTTTCTTTAATTGAAATAATTTTTGCTATTTTGATTTTATCAATTATTACAGCTTTTTTTTTCCCAAAGGTTCAAAATATCTTAAAAAATAGTGATTTAATCACTCTAAAATCACAAATAGCACTTATTCAAAATGGTATAAAAAAACAAAAAACAAAAAATATTTTACTTCAAAAAGATGAAAAACTATCAAATCTTGATAGTGCAAAAAGTGGAGTTGAAAATGAAAAGCTTTTTTCAAATATTTTAGATGAAACAATATTTTCTACAACAAATAGTGAAAAAAAGTCTGGTTTATGGGCAAAAATTTCAGATAGTAAATATCTGTTTTTTGTAAAAGATGATATTTTCGAGTTTGCTTTTGATGGATACTCTTTTATTTGTACAAGTAAAGAAGAGCTTTGTAAGAGTTTAGAATGAACTATTATGAACTTTCTATTTTAAAATCACCTTTACAAAACTTAACTTATCAAAGCATAGAAAAGCTTGAAATTGGAACAAAAGTTCTTGTAAAACTTGCAAGAATCAAAAAAAATCAAGAAGCAGTTATAATAAAAGAGGTAGCAAAACCTGAATTTATCTGTAGCGATATTTTGGAAGTAAGTTCTAGTTTTTATAGTAAAAATATGCTTGAAATTGCTAGTTTTATCTCAAAATATTATGTTTGTTCTTTGGGTGAAGCTTTGGGACTTTTTCAAAGTTTTGATAAAAATATAGAGCAAAGTGATATAAATATAGATTTTTCAAGTGAAATTCTGCTTTCAGAGTTTCAAAATGAAGCAAAAGAGTTTTTAGATAGAGAAAAACAAGCACTTCTATTTGCAGCAACTGGAGCTGGAAAAACAGAGATCTATATAAAAACTATTGAAGAGATTTTAAAACAAAATTCACAAGCTGTTTTTTTGATGCCAGAAATTTCTTTAACTCCACAAATGCAAAAAAGACTTGAAAAAGTTTTTGGAAAAAGTTTAGCTATTTGGCACTCAAAAGTAAGTAGTAAAAAAAGAAAAGATATTTTAGAAAAGCTTCAAAAAGGAGAGATAAAACTAATTGCAGGTGCAAGATCTGCACTTTTTTTACCATTTTCAAACCTAAAACTAATAATCGTAGATGAAGAGCATGATGATTCATACAAAAGTGACAGTAAACCACGATACAATGCAAAAGATTTAAGTATTTATATAGCAAAAAAATATGATTTAAGACTCATTTTAGGAAGTGCAACTCCATCAATTAACTCATATAAAAATATGCCAAAGTTTGTACTAGATAGAACTTTTTTTGAAACAAAAGAGAGCTATATTTTTGAGCATTCAAGCCAAAATATCTCGGCAAATACATATAATAAAATAAAAGAGTGCTTAGAAAATAATCATCAAGTAATAGTTTTTTTGCCAACAAGGGCAAATTTTAAGTATCAAATCTGTTTTGATTGTGGTAAAAGTGTAGAGTGCCCATATTGTAGTGTTTCTATGAGTTTGCATAAAAATGATTTAGCTTTAAAGTGCCATTATTGTGGATTTGCACAAAGAATTCCAGATTTTTGTCCATCTTGTAAAACGGGAGCTATTTCAAACAATCGTGTGGGAACTGCACAGATTGAAGAGGAGTTAAAAGAGCTTTTTCCACAAAATATTATTCAAAGATTTGATAGAGATGAGATAAAAAGTGAGAAGAGATTAAAAGAGATTTTAAATGATTTCAACTCTTGCAAAATTGATATTCTTGTAGGAACGCAAATGCTTTCAAAGGGGCATGATTATCACAATGTGAAACTAGCAGTTGTAATTGGAATTGATAGTTTATTAAATATGAACTCATATAAAGCAAGGCAAATGGCTTTAAGTATGCTTTTACAAATCTCTGGAAGAAGCGGAAGAAGTGGTTTTGGAGAGGTTTTAATTGAGACAAAAAATGAAGATTTTTTTAAACACTATTTAGAAAATTCAAGTTATTTGGAGTTTTTGGAAGATGAAATGGAGTTTAGAAAAGAGCTTTATCCACCTTTTGTAAAACTAGCCCGTGTAGTGTTTTCTCATACAAATGGGCTAAAAGTTCAAGAAGAGATGAGCGATTTTGTGAAGCTTTTTAAATCTATAAAAGATATTGAAGTTGTAGGTTTTGGAGAGTGTGCTATTTTTAAAATTTCAAATAAATATAGATATGAAATAGTTTTAAGATCAAGTAATACAAAAGCTTTGTTACAAGCTTTGCATAGTATAAAAAGCCCAAATGCAATGATTGATATGGATACTATTTATTAGATTTTTTGTACAATAGATTAAAGAAAAAGGAGAAAAAATGGTAAATACAAAAGAGGACTTTGAAAGATTAGTTGAAAATATAAAAGAGCAATCTTGGTATAGAAAACCACTTGCTTTTGCAATTGCAAGAGTTGATAAAGGAGTTTTAAAAAATCAAACTCTACAAGCTATTTATCCAGCTATAAACTGGAATGAAAATGAAAAAAGTGCAGCTATTTTTCTTTCAGCTATAAAAGGAAGTTTTCCTAGTGCTGATTTTTCAAAAAGTGAAGCAGTTTTTCCTTTGAGTGATGATTTTTTAACTTTTTGTATAAAATGCTATAAGCCTTTTTATGAAGAAAAAGAGAAACACAAAAATCTTCAAGTAGTTTCTACACTTGCAAGTTTGCCTATTGATAGTGGATTAAGTGCTGATGATTTTAGAGTTGTTTTTATTTTTGAAGATGAAAAACCACAAAGTGTAGAGAGTGCTTATTTGAAACTATATGCAAAACATAGCAAAAAAGTTGAAGATGTAAATCTTGAAGATATTGAAAATCTTTTGGTAAATTGTGCGTGGATTGATAACAAACCAATAGAGCTTGAGTGGTTAAGACAAAATGAAGTTTTACTAAAAATTGCAGATAAATATCCAAGAGTTGATTATGTAGGAAAATATGCAAGAGCATTGCAACATATTATTCCTTCTGATGATGAAACTTCTTGTAAAGCAAGTTTACTAAAATAAATAGCAATTTTTTGCTATTTATTTAAAAAATCTCTACTTTTGCTTGTGCTATTTTTTGATAGATATTTAGGTTTTTCTTTAGTGGTAACCAGTTTACTAAAATAGTAGCCAGTGCTTCCCAAAGTGCAACCCAACCACCTATCATAATACTTTCTGATACAATTTTATATCCAATATTTTCGTGGTCAGATAATGAAAAAGAGATAAATACAAGCAAAAATCCAAGAATAAAAAATATAATAGAGTTTTTTAAACTCTCTTTCATACTCTTTTTTTCCAAAAAAATAAGATATGAAAAATACTCATTTATACTACTTTGAAGCCTTTTTACAGATTCAATAGTTGATTTTTCTTCAAAATTAAATTGTAAAACAAAAGGAGTATTTCCTATCTCATCAACACTTTCAAAAAGATACTCTTCAAGTTTGTATTTCAAATCTTTTTTTATAAATGATGATTTTTTGTCATAATCTTCATATAAGTCTTCAATTTTCGATGTGAAAATTTTGATTATTAAGTTTCCATTTTGGTCTTTGTCATAACGGTTTAAGATATAGTCTTTCATCTTTTCTCTTTTTTGGAATTTTTTGTATTTTACTATATATTGGATTGGAATTAGCCATTTTATATTATGAATATATTTAAATTAAAAGATAGTTCGAATCTTTGATACAAATCATTGTATAGAGAAAATCTATAAACTATACTTCTTTTATTTAAGAAAGGATTACTATGTTTGGATGGTTTATAAAGAAAAAGCAGAAGATGAAAAGAGAAAAAACTTATGTTTGTAAACATTGTAAACTTAGTTGTGAAACTTGTAATACAATGTTTTGCTATGCTTGTTATTCAAATACAGCTAACCCTTGCCCTAGATGTGGAAAAACAAATCAAATGCCTGTAGAAGAAAATATAAAAACAGAAAATTATGTAACTCCTACAAAAAGTTGAGACTTAAAATCTCAACTTTAATACTTTTACTGTTTTTTAATCTTAAACTTCTCTTCAAGTGCTTTTAACTCATCTGCATTTTCTTGTGCTTTTTTTACAGCCTCTTCAAATGCGAAGCCTTTCATTACTATTTCATAAAGTTTTGGTTTTTCTCTTCGCCAATTTCTAATAGTTGCTGTTGCAACTC